>JAQGMP010000580.1 GCA_028292285.1 Variovorax sp.
AGGCAGTAGTTGACGAACAGCTTCGCGCCGATTTGCAACGCAGCCACGTCGTTGGTCTTGTTGGGCGCCTTGTCCCACGCAAAGCCTTCGCTCTCGGCTGCAGCCGGGCCAGCCGCCACGAACGCGAGGCCGAGGGCCAGGCCGAACGTTGCCAGCCAACCGGCAACGCCCTTCTTCAGTTTCGTCAGCTTCTTCATCGTGGTCGCTGCGGTCGCCGCTTTATTTGTTGTTTTGGTCATGCTGGTTCCGGCTCAGTGCGCGGCAAAGACCACGCGGTCGGGCACCGGCTTGAACTCGCCTGCGCGACTCCAAAGGGGCATCAGCAGGAAGAAACCGAAGTAGAACAGCGTGCCGATCTGCGAAACCGTCTGCGCGATGTCGAGCGTGAACGAGCCGATCGTGATGCCACCCCAAACACCGGGGGGCTCGATGCCGAGATAGCCCAGGATCAGGAAGAAGAAGACGAACACGCCATACACGTACTTGTGCCAGCTCGGGCGATAGCGAATTGACCGGACCTGGCTGTGATCGAGCCACGGCAGGAAGAACAGGATGATGACCGAACCGCCCATCACCACGACGCCCCAAAACTTGGCGTCGAACGACTTCAGCAAGGCGATCAGCACCACGGCCGCGACCACGATGGCCAGCTTGATGAACGTGCCCGACTTGCCCTTGATGAAGTTCCAGGCCGCCACGATGACGAGGATGAGCGCGAACACGTTGACCATGTCGTCGGTGGTCGCACGCAGCATCGAATAGAACGGCGTGAAGTACCAGACCGGTGCGATGTGGTTGGGCGTCTTCAGCGAATCGGCCGGGATGAAGTTGTTGTACTCGAGGAAGTAGCCGCCTGCTTCCGGCGCGAAGAAGATCACTGCCGAGAAGATCGTAAGGAACACCACCACGCCGAAGATGTCGTGAACCGTGTAGTACGGGTGCGACGGGATGCCGTCGAGCGGATGGCCATCGGGACCGCGGTTCGCCTTGATCTCGATGCCGTCAGGGTTGTTCGAGCCCACTTCGTGCAGCGCGATCAAATGCGCGACCACCAGGCCCAGCAACACGAGCGGCACGGCGATCACGTGGAAGCTGAAAAAGCGATTCAGCGTAGCGTCGCTCACCACATAGTCGCCGCGAATCAGCAGCGCAAGGTCGGGGCCGACGAAGGGAATCGCGGCGAACAGGTTCACGATCACCTGGGCGCCCCAGTAGCTCATCTGGCCCCAAGGCAGCAGATAGCCCATGAAGGCTTCGGCCATCAGGCACAGGAAGATGGCGCAGCCGAAGACCCAGATCAGCTCGCGCGGCTTGCGGTAGCTGCCGTACATGAGCCCGCGAAACATGTGCAGGTACACGACGACGAAGAATGCCGAGGCGCCCGTCGAATGCATGTAGCGGATGAGCCAGCCCCACGGCACGTCGCGCATGATGTACTCGACCGACGCAAAGGCTTGAGTTGCATCGGGCTTGTAGTGCATCACCAGAAAGATGCCGGTGACGATCTGGATCACCAGCACCAGCATCGCGAGCGAGCCGAAGATGTACCAGAAGTTGAAGTTCTTCGGGGCGTAGTACTTGCCCCATTGGTCGTTCCACAGCTTGGTCAGCGGGAAGCGGTTGTCGACCCAGTTCAGCAGTTTTTCACCGGCCGGGGCATTGGGCGAGATCTCGTGGAATTCAGCCATGTCTTTGTCTCTCAGGCCTTTGCGCTTTTGTCTTCACCGATGAGCAAACGCGTGTCGGTCATGTACATGTGCGGCGGAACCGGAAGGTTGTCAGGCGCAGGTTTGTTCTTGAACACGCGGCCGGCCAGGTCGAAGGTCGAGCCGTGGCAAGGGCACAGAAAACCGCCCTCCCAATCGTTGGGCAACGACGGCTGCGGGCCGGCCTGAAAACGATCGCTCGGCGAGCAGCCAAGGTGCGTGCAGATGCCGACGACGACCAGCACTTCAGGCTTGATCGAGCGATGCTCGTTCTGCGCGTATTTGGGAGTGAAGTCGTCGGGGTGACGCTTGGACTGCGGGTCCGCCAACTGCGGATCGAGCTTTGGCAACTCGGCGATTTGCTCGGGCGTGCGCTTCAAAATCCAGACGGGCTTGCCGCGCCACTCGACGGTCATCTTTTCGCCGACCTTCAAACCACTGATGTCCACCTCGACCGGTGCGCCGGCCGCCTTGGCTTTTTCCGAGGGTTCGAAGGTGCTGATGAAGGGCACTGCAACGGCAATGCCGCCCACTGCGCCGGCACAACTGGATGCGATCAACCACGTCCGTCTGCTGGTGTCGATCCTGGGCTGGCCGACAGTGATGTCACTCATGGGGGTCCTCAATCTTCTTCGCTGGGGGCTTGGTCAACCCGCGATTGTAGCGGAGCGACAGAGGCGAATTCAACGTGCAGCGGGCCATCGGCCTACCCGGCGAGCCCATTTTGGCCTCCTATACTGAGCGCCCAACTCAACCCCAGCGCACGAGGAACCGGCATGAGTTTTATCAAGGAATTTCGCGAGTTCGCAGTCAAAGGCAATGTCGTCGATCTCGCCGTCGGCGTGATCATCGGCGCGGCGTTCGGCAAGATCGTCGACTCGCTGGTCGGCGACATCATCATGCCGGTCATCGGGCTCGTCTTCGGCAAGCTGGACTTCTCCAACTACTACCTCGTGCTCGGCACCGCGCCACCGGGCGTCGCGAACACGCTGGCCGATCTGAAGAAGGCAGGCGTCCCCGTTCTCGCTTACGGCAGCTTTATCACCGTGGCGGTGAACTTCGCGATCCTCGCCTTCATCATCTTTCTGATGGTCAAGCAGATCAACAAGCTGCGCAGGCACGACGCCGTTGCGCCGCCGCCTGCAGCAACGCCCGAAGACATCGTGCTGCTGCGCGAAATCCGCGACAGCCTCAAGCGGCCGTAACAGCGGCCGCAGCCGCGAGCGCACCTTCGTCGATGCCTGCCAGTGCGCGGGCCATTCGCAATGCCTCGATCAGGCTCGATGCGTCCGCCTGTCCGGTGCCGGCAATATCGAATGCCGTGCCGTGGTCCGGACTCGTGCGAATCAATGGCAAGCCCAGCGTCACGTTGACGCCCTTGTCCACGCCCAGGTACTTGACCGGGATCAGTCCCTGGTCGTGGTACATGGCGACGACCACATCGAACTCGCCCTTCTTGTGAGCCTGGGCGCGCGCGCGCATGAACACCGTGTCGGGCGCATATGGCCCGTACGCATCGATGCCCTCGGCACGCGCGGCTGCGATGGCGGGCGCGATGATGTCCTGCTCCTCCGATCCGAACAGTCCGCCCTCGCCCGCGTGCGGATTGAGCCCGGCAACGCCGATGCGCGGCGCGCCCCCCAGCGCGATGCCGAGTGATTGGTGCGTGATGCGAAGGGTCTGCAACACGCCCTCGAAAGTCACCGCCTCGATGGCGCGTCGAAGCGACATGTGGATGCTGACGAGCACCGTGCGCAGTTCGTCGTTCGCCAGCATCATGCGCACCGGCACCTCGGAAACAGAACGCCCGAGATATGCAGCCGACTCCGCCTGGAGCAACTCGGTGTGGCCGGGATACGGAAAGCCGGCCGCGGCCAATGCTTCCTTGTGAAGCGGCGCGGTCACGATGGCCGCGATGTCGCCGCGCAGTGCCGCGCGAGCGGCCCAGACCACGCAGTCGCCCGCCACGCGCCCGGCCGCCGCGCTCACGACGCCCACGGCAATCGGGGGCGGCGGCTCGACCACCTGCAACACCGGGACGCAATGCGGCGGAACCTCGGCGGCTTCACCGGCGCTCTCGAGCAACGCCACCGGCCAGACGGGTCGCCCCGGTGAGGCCAGCGCCAGACACGCCGCGCGAACCGCAGCGACATCACCCGCCACGAAGCACCCGCGCGTCACCTCGGGGGCGTCGCGAAACGCCTTGACGATGATCTCCGGGCCGATGCCCGCCGGATCGCCCAGCGTGATGGCAATGGGCTTCGAGGCGTTCATGCCGGGTTGTCGATGTCGATGAACTCGTGCGCCAGGCCGAGCTGCGCCGCCACGTGGTCGGCCACCGCGGGCGCACCGTAGCGTTCGGTGGCGTGGTGCCCGCAAGCAAGGTACGCCACGCCCATCTCACGGGCGTAGTGCGCTTGCGGCTCCGAGATTTCACCGGTGATGAAGGCGTCGGCCCCGGCCGCGATCGCCGCTTCGAAGTAGCCTTGCGCACCGCCGGTGCACCAGGCGACGGTCTTGATCGGGCGGTGCGCGGAATCCACCAGGGTCACCGGGCGGCCGAGTACTTTTTCGGCATGAAGAGCGAGTGACGTGGCGCTGGGGAACACCGCGCCATCGGTGCGCCCACCTAAAAATCCGAGCTCTTGCTCCCCGAAGCGTCCGCCGGAGCCGGCCGCTGCAATCAGGCCCAGCTTCAGTCCGAGCTGCGCGTTGTTGCCCAAGTCGGGATGTGCGTCGAGCGGCAAGTGATAGGCGAACAGATTCACGTCATCCCCCAGCAACAGCCCGAGCCGCTGCTTCATCCAGCCGGTGACGCGCCCGTCCTGGCCCCGCCAGAACAAGCCATGGTGGACGAAGATCGCGTCGGCCTCGGCGTGGATAGCGGCTTCGATCAGCGCGCGGCTCGCCGTGACACCCGAGACGATCTTGCGCACCACCGTGCGGCCTTCGACCTGCAGGCCGTTCGGCCCGTAGTCCTTGAATCGTGCGGGCGCCAGCAGCAGATCGAACGCGTGCAGGAGTTCGTGGCGGGTCGTGCTCATCGCGCCATTGTGGCCGCGGCCGGAGTCCGGGTGCTGAGGGAGAATGCGTTTTCTTTTCAACGCTCTTTTTTCTCCTTCTCCATTCCCAATGAAACGTATCTGGCTGCTGTTTGCCCAAGCCGTCACCGTGCTGCTGGCAGCTTTTTTTGTCGTGTCGACGCTCAAGCCCGAATGGGTCAATCGCCGCGCCACGTCGCTCGGTGGCGTGGTGTCGGTCGTCGAAGCCCCGGTGGGCGCCGCGAGCAACATTGCGCCGGGCAGCTTGAGCGCGGCTGCCAAAAAGGCGTCGCCCGCCGTGGTCAGCATCAATACGAGCAAGGCCGCGCAACGCAACCCGCGCAGCAACGACCCGTGGTTCAAGTTCTTCTTCGGCGACCAGGGTGACGACCAGCCACAAGTCGGACTGGGCAGCGGCGTGATCGTCAGCGCCGACGGCTACATCCTGACCAACAACCACGTGGTCGACGGCGCCGACGAAATCGAAGTCACGCTCAACGACAGCCGGCATGCGCACGGCAAGGTGATCGGCACCGACCCCGACACCGACCTGGCGGTGCTCAAGATCGAGCTCGACAAGTTGCCGGTCATCACGCTGGGCAACTCCGACGGCCTGCTGGTCGGCGACCAGGTGCTGGCCATCGGCAATCCGTTCGGCGTGGGCCAGACCGTGACGAGCGGCATCGTCTCGGCGCTCGGCCGAAACCAGTTGGGCATCAACAATTTCGAGAATTTCATCCAGACCGACGCGGCCATCAACCCGGGCAATTCGGGCGGCGCGCTGATCGACGTCAACGGCAACCTCGAAGGCATCAACACCGCGATCTACTCGCGCTCCGGCGGCAGCATGGGCATCGGCTTCGCCATCCCCGTGTCGATGGCGAAGATCGTGCTCGAAGGCATCGTCAAGGAGGGCCAGGTGCGGCGCGGCTGGATCGGCGTCGAGCCGAACAACCTGTCGCCCGAGCTGGCCGAAACTTTCGGCGTGAAGGCGGACACCGGCGTCATCATCACCGGCGTGCTGCAGGCCGGGCCGGCGGCCAAAGCCGGCATTCGTCCGGGCGACGTGATCACCGGCGTGGGCGACAAAAAGATCGACAACGTGCAAGAACTGCTGACCGCCGTCGCCGGCCTGAAGCCAGGCGATGCGTCACGCTTTGCCCTGCGCCGAGGCGGCGACAAGATGGAGCTCGACGTGACGCCGGGTTTGCGGCCCAAGACACCGATTCGCAAAGCACCTGCGCCCGACAACGAATAAGCGGATTTCAGGGATTGGCGTCGACTTCGGTCGACGCCGCGGCGTCTTCCGGTGCCTTGCTGTGCTTGACGAAATACTTCGCACCGAGGATGCCGATTTCGTAGAGCAGGCACATCGGGATGGCAAGCGCCAGTTGCGACACGACGTCCGGCGGCGTCAACACCGCGGCGACGACGAACGCGACCACGATGAAGTAGCCCCGAAACGACTTCAGCTTTTCGACGGTGACCATCTCGAAACGCACCAGGAGCATGACGACGATCGGCACCTGAAATGCCACGCCGAAAGCGATGTACAGCGACAGGATGGCTTCGACATACGACGAGATATCGGGTGTCGCCGCTACCGAGGCCGGCGTAAAGCGCTGGATAAAACTGAACATCTTGTCGAGCACGAAGAACTGCACGAAGCCAATGCCCAGATAAGCCAGCAAGCTGCCGAAGAAAATCAGCGGCAGCGCAAAGCGCTTTTCATGGCTGTAGAGGCCGGGCGCCACGAACATCCAGATCTGGTACATCAACCAGGGCAGCGCCAGCAGCACCGAGGTCATGCCCAGCACCTTAAGCGGCACGAAAAAGGGCGAGAACACGCCAATGGCGATCAGCTTGGCATCGTGCGGCAGGTGCGCCCGAATCGGCACCGCGATCAGATCGATCAGGCCGCTCGGGCCGGGCCAGATCGCGAGCAGCGCCGCCGCCACCGCCAGACCGTAAGCGCAGTAGAGCAAGCGGTCGCGCAACTCGACCAGGTGCGCGACAAAGGGCTGCTCGGTGCCGGCCAGTTCGTCTTCTTTGTTATGGGTATCGGAATCAGCCATGGGGAGCAATGGGAACAAGGAGCGCGGTCGAGCGCCGGACGGCGCGCGAGGGTCGCTGGTGTGGTGCGCTAGTCGATCTTGTGGGGGCGGAAGCGCGCCACGCGCGCCGCACCCGAAAGCGCCTTGGTGCGCACACCGTTGCGCGATTTGTACCACTGCGGGGTGGCGCCCTGTTTCAGGCGCCAGTTCTTGCGGGGATGCTTGTATTCGAGCACCACCGGCTCCGGCTCGGCCAGCGCCGACAGCGTCTCGGCACTGCTGCCGGAGAGCTGCTTTTCGAGGTCGCTCGCACTCGACTGGATGCTGCTCTGAACGTCGCGCGCAGCATCTTCGACCGTGCTCTTCATCTTGCGCAGCTCGTCGAGCTCCATCGACCGATTGACCTCCGACTTAACGTCGTTGACGTAGCGCTGCGCCTTGCCCAGCAGCATGCCGACGGTGCGCGCCACGCGGGGCAGCTTTTCGGGGCCGATGACGACCAGCGCGACCACGCCGATCAGCGCCATCTTCTCTAGACCGAGGTCGAACACTGGGTGCGGCGGCTCAGGACTTCTGACGCGCTTCGACGTCGATCGTCGACTTGTCGGTGGCCGGATTCGAGGTCACGTGACCGGCAGGCGGCACGGCCGCGTCGGTGCTCGATCCGTCTTTCACGCCGTCTTTGAACCCCTTGACCGCACCACCGAGATCGCTGCCCATGTTGCGCAACTTCTTGGTGCCGAACACCATCACCACGATCAGCAGCACGATCAGCCAGTGCCATATTGAAAAAGAACCCATGGAAGACTCCTGAAGAATGTGTGAATTTTAGTCGCGCGGCAATATCAGCCGCGCAGCCAGGGGCGGGGGCCGCCCATGACGTGAACGTGGAGATGGTGCACTTCCTGCCCGCCCTCGGCGCCGGTATTGACCACCACGCGAAAGCCGCCTTCGGGATAAGGGCGGCAGCCCTGCTCCAGCGCCAGTTTGGGTGCCAATGTCATGATTTTTCCCATCAACGCCGCGTGCTCGGGCGTCAGCTGCGCCATCGACGGAATGTGGTCTTTGGGCACCATCATGAAGTGCACCGGCGCCCACGGCGCGATGTCGTGAAAGACAAAGAGGTCGTCGTCCTCGTACACCTTGCGCGAGGGAATCTTGCCTTCGATGATCTTGCAGAAAACGCAGTTCGGGTCAGACGACATTGGTGGTATCCATCGGGCGGCCGTCGTTCATACGGATCATTCCTTTGACGATGCGGCAGAGAAACCACAACGAGATCAGGCTCCAGGCGATCCAGCCCGGCACCACCAGCAGCAGCCACAGCCACGAGGTCAGCAGGTACAGCACGCCGGCCCACAAGACCGAGCGAATGCGCCAGCTGAAATGCGAGGCCTGCCAGGTGCCGGCCGCATCGTCGCGCTTGACCAGGTCGATCACCAGCGCCACCAGCAGCAGCACGACCGATGCCTGTGCGCCCGGCAGCACGGCGCCGATGGCGACCAGCAGATGCAGCACGTAACTGACCCAGCCCCAGGTCTTGAGCGAGTCGTCAGGTTGAACGGTCACGATGTCGTTGGCCATGGCGTCCTTTCAGTCGTTGGAGTCAGTCGTTGGATGCTTCGCGGTCCTGCGCCTTGCGCAAGGATTTTTCTTCGATGCCGCTGGTGCCCTCGCGGCGCTCCAGTTCGGCAACCACATCGCGCGGCGACAGTCCGTAATGTGCCAGCGCCACCATGCTGTGGAACCACAGATCGGCCACTTCGCTCACTATTTTTCGGGCGTCGCCGCCGTGGTCCGCATCCTTGGCGGCCATCACGACTTCGGTGGCTTCTTCGCCGATCTTTTTCAGGAAGGCATCTGGACCACGGTGCAACAACCGGGCCACATAGCTCGTGTCCGGATCACCGCCGCGTGCCGGGAGCCGGCTTTCGATCACGGCAGCCAGGCGATCGAGCGCGTCGTCGATTCGGGTCGTGCTCATGACTTGTAGATGGTTTCCGGGTCTTTCAGGACCGGCTCGACCGCCGTCCATCGACCGTCTTCGTACTTGCTGAAAAAGCAGCTGTGGCGCCCGGTGTGGCAGGCAATGCCGGGCTCGTGACCGAGCTGCGTTACCTTGAGCAGCACGACATCGTTGTCGCAGTCCATACGGATCTCATGGACCTTCTGCTCATGGCCCGATTCTTCGCCTTTGAACCACAGCTTGCTGCGGGAGCGGCTGTAGTACACCGCGCGGCCGAGTTCGGCGGTTTTTTCGAGCGCCTCCCGGTTCATCCAGGCGAACATCAGGACATCGTTGCTGCCCTGTTCCTGCGCGATGACGGGCACCAGCCCGTTCGCGTCCCATTTCACTTCGTCGAGCCATGTCGTCATCCGGTCATTGTCGCAAACAGTCAGAGACGCACCGGAATGCCGCGCGCGGCCATGCAGGCCTTGGCTTCGCCGACCGTATGGTCGCCGTAATGGAAGATGCTGGCGGCCAGCACCGCGTCGGCGCCGCCGGACTGGATGCCGTCGGCAAGGTGCTCGAGGTTGCCGACGCCGCCCGACGCGATGACCGGCACGCCGACCGCGTCGCTGACCGCGCGCGTCAGTTCGAGATCGAATCCGCTCTTGGTGCCGTCGCGGTCCATGCTGGTGAGCAGGATTTCGCCCGCGCCGCGCCGCGCCATCTCGGCCGCCCAGCGCACGACATCGAG
>JAQGMP010000041.1 GCA_028292285.1 Variovorax sp.
TTCGACAAGATCGACTTGATGGTGGTGCGCGAGAACCTCGAGGGCCTCTACATCGGTCACGAGCACTACGTGCGCATCGACGACGATCCGCACGCGGTCGGTATGGCCACCGGCATCAACACGCGGCAGGGCTGCCGCCACATTCTCAAATATGCCTTCGACACCGCCATCGCCACTGGCCGCAAGAAGGTGACGCTGGTACACAAGGCCAACATCATGAAGGTGCTGACCGGGCTGTTCCTGGAGACCGGCCTGCAGATGTATGAAGACCCGAAGTACAAGGGCAAGTTCGAGCTCGACACCATCATCGTCGACGCCTGCGCGATGAAGCTGGTGCTCAACCCGTGGCAGTTCGACATGCTGGTCACGACCAATCTTTTCGGCGACATCCTGTCCGACCTCGTGGCGGGCCTGGTCGGCGGTCTCGGCATGGCGCCGGGCGCCAACATCGGTGCCGATGCAGCCATCTTCGAGGCCGTGCACGGCTCGGCGCCCGACATCGCCGGCAAGGGCATCGCCAACCCGATCGCGCTGCTGCTGGCCTCCGCGTTGATGCTCGACCACTGCAAAATGCCCGAGCTGGCGACGCGGCTCCGCGTCGCGATCGACCAGACGCTCAACATCGACAAGGTGCGCACCGGCGACCTCGGCGGCACGGCCCGTACCGCCGAGTTCACCAAGGCACTGGTCAGCCGCATCAAGGCGGGCTGAGCGCATGGCGCAACCCTTACCGACGCTGTCGCTGCTCGAAACCCGCGTGCTCGGCGTGCTGGTCGAAAAGCAGCGGACCGTGCCCGACAGCTATCCGCTCACGCTCAACGTGCTGGTGTCGGGCTGCAATCAAAAGACCAGCCGCAACCCGGTGATCGAAGCGACCGACACCGAAGTGCAGGGCGCCGTTGACAGCCTGAAGGGCTACAGCCTCGTCTCCGAAACCAGCGGCGGGCGGAGCTTTCGGTACGCACACAACGCCGACCGCGTGCTGCAGGTGCCGTCGCAGTCGATCATCCTGTTGACGGTGCTGATGCTGCGCGGCCCGCAAACACCCGGCGAGCTGCGCATCGCCTGCGACCGCATGCACAACTTCGCCGACATCTCGTCGGTCGAAGGTTTTCTGGACGAACTCGCAGCGCGGCCGGCGGGTGCGCTGGTGGTCAAGCTGGCGCGGCTTCCCGGCGCCCGCGAGAGCCGATGGGCACACCTGTTGAGTGGTGCGCCGGCAGAAGACGCTGCGCGGCCCGAGTCGGTTGCGAGCGCCGATGTATCGCTCGGCGAAGTGGCGGCGCTCAAGGCCAACGTGGCGCGGCTCGAAGGCGAAGTCGCCGACTTGAAAACGCTTGTTGCGCGAGTATGTTCCGAGCTCGGAATTTCGTGAGTCGACCGAGCGCTCGCAACGAGGGCGGCGCTTCGGTCAGCGCGCTTCTGCGGGCAACAACTGGTTGACCCGGCCGACACGGTGTCGCAGGTCGGTCTGCCACACGACCCGGTCGTCCGCGGCATAGAGCCAGCAAGTCTTGCCTTCGCGTTCGCAGGCGTTGAGCACATCCGCCATCGCCGACGCGCTGTCCGACGCGACGGTCCATGCGCCGTCGGTGGCGATCGCGAAGGCGCGCGGCAGGGGCAACGTCAGGAACTGAAGGTACTTGCCGCGGCCCTCGTCTCGCACCGGCACCAACGATGCGTCGTTGACGTCGGCGAACAGACTCTCGGGCGGCAAGGCGTAGCGTGAGATTTTCGGGACTGTGGGCACGCCGGCCGATGCCGACGCCTGGGTGCTCGGCGCTTCCCGAACGTAAACGACGTCGCGGTCCACGGCATAGAGGCGGCAGTTGGTGCCCTGCACCTCTCGACAACCTTGAAGAGCCCGCAAGTTCGGATCGCCCGGCTTGTTGGGGTCGCGGGTGCGATAGCCATCGGCGTACCAGGCGTGCCCGTTGTCACTGATCGCCATGGCCCGCGGAAGGGGCTGCGCAAGGAATTTCCGGTACGTGTTGCGCACCGACTCCGGCCCGGGGACGCTCGCCACGTCGTCGATCGCCGCGAATCCGCTGACGGACGGCATGGTGCGGGCAACGGCGGTCGGGCCGCCCGCGGAACCTGGCGGCGCGTAGGCCATCTGCACCGAAGACGAACGGCCCATCGTGACGGTCGCGACGCCCGGATACTCGTAGGCGGCGCCCGAGAAATGGTCGATGCCGACGCCGATCAGGCCACCGAAAAGGAGGTTGCCGTACATGGCGGCACGGGTGGTCGACTCGACACTCGTCGATCCCGCGGGCGAGGCTGCGCTGGTGCAACTGATCAGCATCGCCTGGTTCGATCGCGCAATGGTGATGGCCTCGGGTGGACGCATGCTCCATTTCCCCTTGTCGTTCGACAAGGCGCATTCGGCTTTTGAAACCGGCGCGCCGCCCGGGTTGTTGACCTGGACATACATCTGCTGCGTGTTGCCGCCGGTGATCGATGCGCACCCGGCCATGAGACACAACATTGCAAATGCGGCGATGCGGCACAGTGCGTTGAGCATGCGTTCTCCCCTTTATCTTCTTGTGGCGCAGGGTCGCTCCGAAGTTGGACGCTGCCTGCGCGTCGAGGGTAGCCGCTGCGGCCGCGCCTCGCGCGCCAGCTCGCGTGACTTAGTGCCGCGTTCAGAACCGCGAATTTTCGGCAGCCGTCTCTTGCCAACCGAAAAAGCGCAGCACCTCGTCGCGCTGCCGCAGCGTGTCGGTGCGCCCCAGGTCCATCAGCTCACGCGTGAAGTTCGATTCGAACAGCAGGTAGCTTGCCAGCGCCGCGCCTTTGACGTCGCCCGACTTGCCGGCACCGAGTCCGCCGAACAGCCGCCGCACCGGGCCGGGCAGTGCATCGACATGGCGCGCCGCGATCGCATCGATGCGCTCCGAAGGCGAGATCACCAGCAGCTCGATGGGCCGCAGTTCACTGGTGGTTCGCAAGGCGGGCGGCACCAGTGCCAGCGTGTGGTTGATGCGCCGCATGCGCTCGATGTCGACACCCAGCGAGTCCAGGAAGATGCTCGACAACGCGTGGCCCGCGATCTGCGCCATCGACGGGTAGCCAGTCGCCGTGTTGGGTGCGAGTTGTTCGCGCGGCTCGCTCATGCGGCCGGCGCCGATGACCACGATGCGCTCGGCGCCGAGGTGGATGGCCGCGGCGATCGGTGCCGACTGCCGCATCGATCCGTCGCCGAAGTATTCGGTGCGGCCCTGCATCGGCAAGGCGGTCGCCGGAAACAAAAAAGGGATTGCCGACGACGCCAGCAGATGGTCGTGAGTGATGCGGTCGCGCACCGCCAGCCGTTGCGAGCGCACCCACGGCATCATGGGCATGGCCGACTCGAAGAAGGTGACGTGCTCGCCCGAGCTGTAGCTCGATGCAGTCACTGCCAGCGCCGTCACATGGCCTTCGTGCATCACGTCGGGCAGGCGATCGAGCGGCACCATCCGGGCCAGCAGTTCGGCCAGTGGCGCGTTGTCCAGCAACGACCGCGGCTTGATGCGCAGCATGGTCGTCACGAAGCGCCCGAGCCCGAGCACCAGTCGCCAGCGGGCGCCGCTGCCGAGCAAGGCCAGCGTGTCGGCGCGATAGACCTGATCGGCCTTGAAGTCGCGCCACACCTGCGCGATCTGCCGCACCGTGCCGTCGAAATCGTCGGCACCGCACGCCAGCGCCGCCGCGTTGATGGCGCCGGCCGAGGTGCCGGTGATGATCGGGAACGGATTGGGCCCGTCTTTGGCGCCGGCGCCGCGCCGCAGGTCCGCTAGGGCTTCGAGCACGCCGACCTGGTAGGCGGCGCGGGCACCGCCGCCGGTCAGCAGCAGGCCGGTGGCGCCGACAGCGCCGGATAAAGCCGGTGCTTCAGCCGGTGGTTCAGGCGAAGGTCGGGACGTCGGCTGGAACGCGGGCTCAGGCAATGGGCGGGAGTGGGCACTGGACATGGGTCGCGCACTAGACTACCCGCGATTCAGGAGTTATCAATGGCAGTTACCCACGAGGCGCTGATGGCCGCGCTCAAGCCGGTCGTCGATCCGAACACCGGCAAGTCCTTCGTCGA
>JAQGMP010000639.1 GCA_028292285.1 Variovorax sp.
GCAGTTCCGCGCCTTCGAGCGCTTGCCGGAATGGTTCGGCAACGTGAGCACGGCGGCCATCGGCCTGGCGCTCGTCGTCGCGCTGTTGGCATGGTGGTTCGTGGGCATCAGCCGTGCGGGGCTGTACCTGCGCTTCGTCTACGCCAACCCGCGGATGGCCGATGCGGTGGGCGTCCCGGTGCGCAAGATGATCTTGTCGGCGGTGCTGTTGTCGGGTGCGCTGTCGGGCATCGCGGGCTTCGTGGTGGTGGCCGGGCAAGAGGGCCGGTTGACGCAGGCCTTCTACGCGGGCTATGGCTTTTCGGGCATCCTCATCGCCTTCCTTGCACGCAACAACCCGCTGGCTGCTACGGTGGTCGCGGTGCTGGTGGCGGCGCTTTTCGTGGCCGGCCGCAACCTGCAGGTGTTCTATCAAATCCCGTTCTCGATGGTGCAATTGATTCAGGCCATCGTGGTGATCTGCGTCGCATCGTCGGACTTCTTCATCCGGCATCGGATACGGCGAGTTCGATGAACGCCTTTGCAGTTCCCTTTTCGATCGCAACCAACTGGTTGGGCAACGCGCCGGACTTCGCCGTGCCGTATGCGCTGGCCGCGCTCGGGCTCATCCTTACCGAGCGATCGGGTGTGCTATCGCTCGGCGCCGAAGGCCTGATGCTGGTCGGCGCACTGGCCGGCATCGGCGCGCAAATCGCCTTCGGGCACCCCGGTTTGTCGCTCGTCATCGCGATGGGGACGGCGAGTGCGGTGTCGATTCTTTTCGCAGTCATGACCATCCTGCTGCGCGTGAATCAGGTCATCGCCGGGCTCGCGCTCGTCTTCTTTTGCCAAGGGCTCACCAGCCTCGCCGGCACGCTATTCGGCTGGACCAACGTGGCGGTCACCAGCTTCAGCGCACTGCCGTTGTGGCCGCTGTCGGAGCTGCCGCTGGTGGGCCGGCTCTTCGCGCAGAACATCGTCGTGTACCTCACGCTGCCGATCTTCATCGCGGTGGTCTGGTACCTCACGCGCACCAGTGCGGGCTTGCGCATGCGAGCAGTCGGCGAGAACCCGCAAGCGGCCGACGCAGCCGGCATCAGCGTCGGCGCATGGCGCTTCGTCGCGGTGCTGGCCGGCGCGGCGCTGGTCGGTTTGGCGGGCGCCTACATCTCGGTCGTGAGCACCAAGCTTTGGATCGCGGGCATGACAGGCGGCCGTGGCTGGATCGCTGTCGGCCTCGTGATCTTCGCGCGCTGGTCGCCATGGAAGGCGCTGGCCGGCGCGGTGCTGTTCGGCTGCATCGAAGCGCTGATCCCGCAGCTCGCCGCGGCCGGCGTGCAGTTGCCGCAGTACTTCGTGTCGATGACGCCGTACGCCATCACGCTCGCCGTGATGGTCTGGGTCGCCGTCGCGCGCAAGAGCGGCAAGGACGGCAAGAGTGGCGATGGCGAACCCGGCGCGCTGGGTGAACCTTACCTGCGAGAAGAAAGAAGATAGCGCGCACTCGCCTCGTCATGGCGCCGCAAGATCTGTTGGCCCATTGGCACAGCGCCGCGTCCGATCAGGCCCGATGCCAAATAAGTCCGTGACAGCCGCTGCGGCAAGCGTACATTGGGACGCAGTACTGCTCCCGAAATGGATCGTCATGCCACTGCGCCGCCCCCAAGTTGCCCCGAAGGATTTCGTTTCTGCCGAAACCATTCGGCGCGACCGTCTCAGGCTGGCTTTGCCGGCGACCGTCGCCATGCTTCGCGACCGGCACGCCGACCAGATCGACGCCGACGACATCGAAGCCTATGTCGCGCTCAACTGGCTCGAATGGCAGGGCGGTGGCCTTCGGCTGACGATCACGGGCAAGAACATCTGCGCGCAAATGACGCCGGCCGTCGTCTCCTGAAAACGAAATCGGGCCCGCAGGCCCGATCGATCGTGTCAGTGTCGACTCAATGGCTGGCGATGATCTGAGCAATCAGTCCGGTGGCCACTGCTGCCAGCACGAAGTCACCGCCCACACCGACCCACTGGTAGCCGCGCGGAGGCGCGTTCAGGTGGTTGCCGCGCCAATCGTTGACGACATAGTTGCGGCCACGGTATTCGGGCGGCACGCGGCCGCCCTGGCGCCATTCAGCGTGCGGCTGCGGAAAGCCGGCACGGTCGCCCTGACGGCCCGGACGAAAATCCTGCTGACCGCGATAGCCATCGCCGCGGTGATCGAACTGCTGGCCGGGGCGTTGCTGCGGCTGCATTTGTTGCGGCTGTTGTTGCCGATCCTGCAGAAAGCGACGGTCTTGTGCGAAGGCGCCTGTGGTCGCCGTGCACAGCGCCAGCGCTGCGAGCGCGCCGGCAAGGATGCGGGTGGTGGGCTTGTTCATCTGGATCTCCTTCATGTGTGTGGTTGACGAGTTCAGTATCGTAGGTCCATGTGTCGCGTCCGCACCGATCAGGTGTGCGTCAGGTAAAGGCACGTAACCGCCACGTCCGCTCAAGTCGCCGGCTTGTCGCTGGGCGTTTTGATGTTGTCCTTGAGTTCCTTGCTCATCGGCAGGCCGATCGGCAGGTTCTTCGGCGGGATGGGCTGCATGAACCACTTGTCGTAGAGCTTGTCGAACTGGCCCGACTTCATCATGCCGGTGATGACGCCATCGACCAGCGCCTTGTACTGCGGATCGTCCTTCGGCAGCATGCAGCCATAGGGTTCGACCTGCAGTGCCTCGCCGACGACTTCGAGGTCGGCCGGGTTCTTGGAATTCGACTTCAACCCATACAGCAGGATGTCGTCCATCGCGAAGGCCGATGCGCGATCGCTCTCTACCAACAGCAATGAATCCGAATGGTCCTTGCCCATCACGATGTCCATGTCGAGGTTCTTGTCGGTGCTGTATTTGCGCACCACCTGCACGTTGGTGGTGCCGGTCGTGATGGCGACCTTCTTGCCTTTGAGGTCGGCATAGTCCTTGATGCCGGCGCCCTTTTTCACCAGCAGCCGCGTGCCCGTGTAGAAATGGTTGATGGCAAAGGCGACGTCTTTGGCGCGTGCCGAGTTGTTGGTGGTCGAGCCGCACTCGAGGTCGACCGTGCCGTTGGTGATGAGCGGGATGCGGTTTTGCGAAGTCACCGCCATCAGGCCAACTTCGAGATTCGGCTTGCCCAGTTTTTGCTTGACCGCAGCGACGATCGCATTCGTCAGCTCGACCGAGAAACCGATCGGTTTCTCGGGGCCATCGAGGTAACTGAACGGCACCGACGATTCTCGATACGCCACGGTGATCTTGTTGCCCGCGGCGATCTTCGCGAGCGTGTCGGCAGCGTGGGCACCGGTGGTGGCGACCAGTGTGGCGGCAGCGGCCAGCACGGCGGTCATGAGAGCGGAAAGTTTCATGGAACCCTCTTTGGAGAATGGAGAAGCAAAAGACGCAAGAAAAGAACCCGGCATCACGCAAGGCGGGTGCCAACCTGCCGTGACGGCATCGCTGCATCATTAGCCAAGCTAGCGGCGGTTGGCGCATCGGCATTTTCCAGAACAAGAAACGAGGACATCCATGCACATCTGCGTGCTCGGGGCGGGCATCGTCGGCCTGGCCACGGCGTGGCAACTGCAGCGCGGCGGCCATCAGGTCACGGTGATCGATCGTGCTGCGCCGGGCGAAGGCGCGAGTGCCGGCAACGGCGCGCAGCTGAGCTATTCGTACGTGGCGCCGCTGGCCGATCCATCGATCTGGCGACAACTGCCGCACCTGCTGCTCTCGCCTTCGTCGCCGCTCAAGCTGCGGCCCACGCTCGATCCGCAGCAGTGGCGTTGGGGACTCGCGTTTTTGGCCGCCTGCAACGCGCAGACCGCCGCTGCGAGCACCGCGCGGTTGCTGTCGCTGGCCGCAGCAAGCCGCGCCGTCTTCGACAACGTGCGCGCCGAGTTGCGGGACATCGACTTTTCTGCGACCGGCAAGCTGGTGCTGTACCGCAGCGCCGACGCGCTCGAAGGGGCACGCCGCCAGATCGATCTGCAACGTGGCCTGGGCTCGGCGCCGCAGCGGCTGGTGTCGCCTGAAGAAGCGATCGCGATCGAGCCTGCGCTTGCCGGCTACCACCGGCAGATCGCCGGGGCCGTGCACACGCCGAGCGAGTGCGCGGCCGATTGCCTCAAGGTGTGCCGGGCACTCGAAGCGGTATTGCGCGCGCGCGGCGTTGCGTTTTCGCTGGGCGCGGAGATCGAGGGCTTCGACCGGAAGCAAGGCGGCGCACAAGGCCGTGCGCATGACCGTGTGCAAGCCGTGCAGACCGCTGGCGGGCCGGTGCACGCAGACGCCTTCGTGATGGCCCTGGGAAGCGCCTCGGCACGCTTCGGCCGGCAGCTTGGCGCCTACCTGCCGGTGTACCCGCTGAAGGGCTACAGCATCACCCTGGACGTCGACACCGCGCCCGGCGCGGCGCCGATGGTGAGCGTGACCGACAGCGCACGCAAGACGGTGTTCGCACGCATCGGCTCGCGTCTTCGCGTGGCCGGCATGGCGGAGATCGTCGGCTACGACAGCCGTATTCCTGGCGACCGCATCGACACGCTGGTCGCGGCGACGAAGGCGCTGTTCCCGCACTGCAGTGACTTCATCGAACTCGCGCCTTGGACCGGCATGCGGCCGGCAACGCCGACCGGCGTGCCGATCATCGGCCGCGTCGACGGCGCGCCCGACAACATGCTTTTCAACACAGGGCATGGGGCGCTGGGATTCACGCTGGCTTTCGGCTCGGCGGCCGAACTCGCGTCGGCACTGTCTCTCGCGAACACGGCAAAGAGCTAAGTCGCTGCCGTGCCGTCTTCGGCTGCTTCATCCCCCGTTGCATCATTCACTGCAGCACGCGCCATGCGCTCGCTCTTCCAGTAGACATCGTCGCCGCCATTCATGCGGTTCAGCACGCGCGCCAGCACGAAGAGCAAATCGCTGAGCCGATTCAAATACTGGCGCAGCGCATCGTTGATTTCGGTCGCCGCGCCGAGTGCCACGACGGCGCGCTCGGCGCGCCGCGCCACGGTGCGGCACACATGCGCCAGCGACGCCGCACGCGTGCCCGCCGGCAGGATGAACTCCGCCAGCCGCGGCAGCGCCGCGTTGTGCTCGACCAGCGCGTTGTCGATCTGCAGCAGCGCTTCGGGTTTGAGCAGCGTGTAGCCGGGCATCGACAGCTCGCCGCCCAGGTTGAAGAGCTGGTGCTGGATGTCGACCAGCAGTTCGCGCACGTTGTCCGGCATCGGCTCGCACAGCAGCACGCCGATCTCCGAGTTCAGCTCGTCGACGTCGCCCATGGCGTGCACGCGCAAATGGTCTTTGGGCACGCGCGTGTTGTCGCCCAGGCCGGTGGTGCCGTCGTCGCCGGTGCGGGTGGCGATCTGCGTGAGGCGGTTGCCCATGGTGGTGTCCTTTGGCTGCGTAGTTTTACCGGGGTGTTCTTAGAATGGTAGACCGCTGCCGGAGACATCCATGAACGCACCCACCGCCCTCGCCCATCTCACGCCCGAACTGGCATTGCGCAACGTACCCGATGCGTTCATCGACGCGTTGAAGGCGCGCTTCGGCACCCACTGTTCCACGGCGCTGGCCGTGCGCACGCAGCATGGCCGAGACGAGTCGTCGTTCGAGGCGCCACCGCCCTCCGCCGTGGTGTTCGC
>JAQGMP010000654.1 GCA_028292285.1 Variovorax sp.
TGACGATCGTCATGCACTGGCACGACTGGCTGGCGCTCCTCGGCCAGTACATGCTGCTGTCGCTGCTGTCGATCAGCGGCGCCATCACCACGGTGCCCGACATGCACCGCTATCTGGTCGACCAGCATCACTGGCTTACGGCCGCGCAGCTCAATTCTTCCGTCGCCATCGCACAGGCCGCGCCCGGCCCCAACGTGCTGTTCGTGGCGCTGATGGGATGGAACGTCGGCCTCAACGCCGGCGGCGGCATCGGGGGCGGACCGCAGGCCTGGCTGCTCGGCCTGTTGGGCCTGGCGATCACCATGGTCGGCATCATGCTGCCGAGCACCACGCTCACTTACATCGCCACGCGCTGGGCGCACCGCAATCGCACCCGGCGCGAAGTGCGCGCCTTCAGGCAAGGCATGGCGCCGGTGGTGGTCGGGCTGCTGATCGCAACGGGCTGGATCCTGTCGAATACCAATCACGTCGGCGAGGCGCCGGCCTGGCATGTCTGGGCCGTGACGGGCGTGGCCGCCCTCGTCGTCTGGCGCACCCGCATTCATTTGCTCTGGCTGCTCGGCGCCGGCGCTGCCTTGGGCGCGCTGGGCTTCGTTTGAACCCACCGCCGACATTGACATCGAATCCGGCATCCATTCCGGCAACAAGAATCCGGCATCCTTCCCGCTGATTTTTCAGGAACACCCATGCAACTCCGTCCACTCGGCCGCTCCGGCCTTCAGGTTTCTCCCATCGCCTTCGGCGGCAACGTCTTCGGCTGGACCGTCGACGAGGCGCTGTCGTTCCGCCTGCTCGATGCCTGGCTCGATGCCGGCTTCAACTTCGTCGACACGGCGGATGTCTATTCGCGCTGGGTGCCGGGCCACACCGGCGGCGAATCGGAAACGATCATCGGCAAGTGGCTGCGCCAAACCGGCAAGCGCAACCGCGTGGTGCTGGCCACCAAGGTCGGCAAGCCGATGGGCGACGGCAAGGTCGGCTTGTCGCCGGCGTACATCCGAGAGGCGGTCGAGGCCTCGCTGACGCGGCTCAAGACCGACCACATCGATCTCTACCAGTCGCACGACGACGACGCCGACACGCCGCTCGCGGATTCGCTTGGCGCGTTCGCCGACCTCATCAAGGCCGGCAAGGTGCGCGCCATCGGTGCGTCGAACTACACGGCGCCGCGGCTGGCCGAGGCGCTCGACGTGTCGGAAAAGCTCGGCCTGCCGCGCTACGAAACGCTGCAGCCGCTCTACAACCTGTACGACCGCGCGGTGTTCGAAGACGCGCTGGAACCGCTGTGCCTGGAACGCGGTGTCGGCGTCATCAACTTCTACGCGCTGGCCGCAGGATTTTTGACCGGCAAGTACCGCAGCGAAGCGGATGCGGCCAAGAGCAAGCGCGGCGAAAGCACGACCAAGAAGTACCTGAACGCGCGTGGCCTTCGCATCCTCGACGCGCTCGACGTGGCAGCGCGCAAGCACAGCGCCACGCCGGGCCAGGTCGCGCTGGCGTGGCAGATCGCACGGCCGGCCATCACGGCACCGATCGCCAGCGCGACGTCGATCGAACAACTCGACGATCTGGTCGCGGCGGCCGAGCTGAAGCTCGATGCGGAAACGATCGCCGCGCTCGACGAGGCCAGTGCCGAAGCGAAGGCCGGTTGATCGTGCCGGCTGATCGGGCCGGTTAATCGGTAGGCAAGCTCCCACACCGTTTGGCGCCGCCCGCCATTGCGGCGCCGGGAGCCGCTCCGGATACTTCGACCATCGCAGTTTCCGAGAGAGGACTCCCATGTCATTCGCGCTTTACATGATCGGTTTTCTGATCTTCCTCGCCGGCCTCGTCTGGGGCGCGTCGGTGGCCGGCGTGCCGACGCTCTACATCGGCATCGGCTCACTCATCGTGCTGGGCATCGGCATCTTCAGTGCGGTGGGTCGCACGCGCGGCAAAGACCCGTCCTGAGTTGACGGGGCGGCCGCATCGCATCGCAGGGCCGGCGACGAAGCGGATCGGCCGGCGTGCATCGGGATGATCCCGGTCGCGCGGACTGTTGCGCTTGTCTATGCTGGTGCCATGCGTTCAACCGATTCCCAAAGCGACGGCGCAGCCGCGATCGCGACCCCTGTTCTCGATTTCTTCGCCGACCTGCGAGTCGAGGTCGGCGTGCCGCAAGTGCTCGGGCATGGCCCGCGTGGCCTGCGCCGTGTCGTTCCAATCCACGGCGGCGAAGCGCGCGGCGTCGACTGGCATGCACGCGTGTTGCCGGGCGGCAGCGACTTCCAGCTGATCCTGAGCGACACGTTGTCGGAGCTCGATGCGCGCTACAGCCTGGAGACCGATGGCGGCGACCTGATCTACGTACAAAACCACGCTGTGCGGTCGGCGCCGGCCGAGGTCATGGCCAAGCTGTTGCGCGGCGAACCGGCCGATCCGGCACAGGTCTACTTTCGGTGCAGCCCACGCTTCGAGACCGCGTCGCCAGCGCTCAAATGGGTGTGCGAGCGCATGTTCGTCGGGGCCGGGGTGCGACATCCTTCCGAGGTCGTCATGCGCTTCTTCACGCTGGTCTGAGCTTGGCAAGCGGTGCGCCAGGTAGGACGAAAGCCCACAAGGGTAAGCACCGAAGTTTTATCCCCGCCACAGGACTATCTTGAAGTTGTCGATGCACTATGCAGGAGACAACCATGTTGATAGTGAGCAAGTTGGTTTTCGCCGGTGGCGTTGCTGCCGTAGCGATGGCAGGGCCGGCAACGCTGGGCACCACCGGGCAAGACGGGGCGCAGGCTGTTCAGGTTTCGACCACGGCACAGGTCGGGCCCGACAACCACACCGCGGCAGTTCCGGGCCTGACACGATGCCCGTCCGGCTGCGACCTCTGGCAAATGCTGGCGCTACGCCACTGAGCCATCGAGCGCTGACGCTCTGAACAGCGCCTAGGCGGCGATGCGCTGACGCATCGCCTCGTACAAACATACGCCGCTCGCCACCGAGACGTTCAGGCTTTCGACAGCGCCCGCCATCGGGATGCTGATCAATTCATCGCAGGTCTTGCGGGTGAGCTGGCGCATGCCCTCGCCCTCCGCACCGAGCACCAAGGCCAGCGGCCGCTTCAGGTCGGTCTGGTACAGCGTGCCGGGCGCGTCGTCGCTGGTACCGATGCACCAGATGCTGCGCTCTTTCAGCTCGTTCAAAGTGCGCGACAGGTTGGTGACCATGAAGTACGGCATCGTGTCGGCCGCGCCGCTCGCCACCTTCGACACGGTGGCGTTGATGCCGGCCGCATGGTCCTTGGGTGCGATGACCGCGTGCGCACCGGCACCATCGGCCACCCGCAGACAGGCGCCGAGGTTGTGCGGATCGGTCACGCTGTCGAGCACGAGCAGCAGCGGCACCGTACCGGCGGCTTCCAGCCCTTCGAGCAGTTCGTCGATGGAGTGCAGTTGCGGCATCGCCTCGACGCGGGCGGCAATGCCCTGATGGCCGTGGCTGCCGGCCAGCTTGGCGATGCGCAGAGAGTCGGCTTCGACCAGACGCACTCCCGCATCTTGTGCACGCGCGATGAACTGCTTCATGCGCGCGTCGCGGCGGCCGGCGTCGAACAGCACTTCGAGCACCGATTTCGGCGCGGTCTTGATACGCACGCCCACGGCATGAAAGCCGAAGATCACTTTGGGGGAAGACATCGGTCGATTATCAAGGGCCAGCCAACCCTCGAAGATCGATCGAGGCGATCAAGCCAACGGAAGGCCGCTGGTCGCCCGGCTCAGACGGTCGTGCAGCTCTTGCACCGCCAGCGCGGACGGGTGCACGTCCTTGCTGCCGACCGCCTCGATGAACTGGCACGCCGCATGGTCGTCGGCGACCTTTTCGTAGCGCGCAACCCAAGCGTCGCGTGCCGGCAGCTTGTCGGGCGCGACGGGCCACACACCCGGCCGCGGCCGCAGATGCTCCGCGATGCCGATGCGCCACGGCTTGGCGGTGAGCCGCGCCCTGAAACAATTCTGGTTGCGGCACATGCGCGCATAGACCTTGTCGACGCCGAGCAGGTCGAAGCAATCGGCGACCGGCGTGTCCGACGGGCTGAAAGTGGCGTGCATCGCCAGCAAGCGAAAGCCGGCCGGTGTGCGGTACACGCGCAGGTGCCAGTCCGGATGCTGCTGGATGAAGCGCCCGATACGCGTGGCCGCCCTCTTTTCAGGCGCCGGATTGCCATCCGATTCGCCGCGCTGCTTCTTCAGTCCAATGCGGTACGCGACGATGAAGACGACCAGCGCCGCGATCAACCCACCGATCCAGCTCTTGCCGGTGTAGCCGCCAATGATGCCGGCGATCAGCGCCGGGCCGATCGCGAAGCCGAGCACGCCGCCGCGCATCGGCGTCTCGAAATCGATGTCGAGGAACAGCACGTCGGGCGTGTTCAGGCAGCGCGCGCCGTAGCCGTTGCGGGTGATGACGGTGTCGCCGTGGCGCGCCACGATCTCTTCGCGGATCGGCACGCCATCGGCCCCGTTGTAAGCGCGCTTGCGCTCGCGCCGGTTCAGCTTTTCACCGGAACGGATGCGCTCGAAGGCTTGCAGCGTGCGCTCGTCGGCATGCGCCTGCGCGGCGATCGGACTGTCGTCGGACCAGCCGAAGCGCCGCACCGTGAGCGGCACGCCGTCGACCTGCTGCTGCACGCGGCCCTCGGCCCAATACTGCGGAACGATCATGCCGACGCGCTCTTCTCGTCGGACGCCACGCGCCCGGCTTCGATGGTGATGCGGCGCTCGCACCGGTCGGCGATGCCGCGGTCGTGCGTCACCAGCACGAGCGTGGTGCCGAGTTCGCGGTTGAGGTCGAACATGAGCTTCATCACCTGGTCGCCGGTCGCGTAGTCGAGGCTGCCGGTCGGCTCGTCGGCCAGCAGCAACGCAGGCTGCACGACGAAAGCGCGGGCCAGCGCCACGCGCTGCTGCTCGCCGCCCGACAGCACCTTCGGGTAGTGCCCGAGCCGCTGGCTCAAACCGACGCGGCCCAGCATTTCGGTCGCGGCCTTGCGCGCGTCCTTGCGGTTGGCAAGTTCCAGCGGAAGCATCACGTTTTCAAGCGCGCTCAGGTTGGCCAGCAACTGAAAGCTCTGGAACACGAAGCCGACCTTTTTGGCACGCAGCGCTGCGCGGTCGTCCTCATCGATGGCGAACAGGTCTTCGCCGCCGAGCCGCACCGTGCCGCGGCTCGGCGTGTCGAGCCCCGCGATGATCGACAGCAACGTGCTCTTGCCGGAGCCCGACGCGCCGACGATGGCCGCAGTCTCCCGGGCGCCGAGGGTGAAATGGATGTCCTGCAGAATGTCCAGCGTGCCGCTCGAATCGGTGACGGACTTGAAAACATGGTCGACGGCAACAATTGCTTCGGAGAGGGCTTGGGACATTGAAAGGCTTTGCGTGGTGAATCGACGTGACTTTATCGTGGCGGGCATGCTCGTCGGCAATTCAGGGGCTTGGA
>JAQGMP010000666.1 GCA_028292285.1 Variovorax sp.
GCGGCGTACATGAAAACGTCGGAGGCTTCGGTTTGCAGAAGCCGTTTCAGGCCCGATTCGCAGGCCGCGATGCACCGGTCGAGCCGCGGATCGGCCAGGTCCATCGGCTGCCGGCTCATCGCGTGCAGCACCTCGTCGGGCACCCGGGTCGGACCGGGCGAATGCAGGAACCGGTGACCCGGCAGGCGTGGGGAATCGTTCATTGTTCAGAGAGGACGTGGGACAAAGGTCGGGTCCGCCGGATCGCCGGTCGGAGTGTGGGTCGGGGTGTTGGTCGGAGTGTCGGTCGCCGTATCGGCCGGTGCATCGGCTTCGCTCGCTTTGTGGTCGGCCGCCAGCAGCAGGTACATCGCCGGCACGACGAACAGCGTGAACAAGGTGCCGATCGACAGCCCGGTGAAGATTACCAGTCCCATGGCATGTCGCCCGGCCGCGCCGGCACCGGAGGCAACCACCAGCGGTACCACGCCGAACACCATCGCGGCGGTGGTCATGAGGATGGGCCGCAGCCGCAGCGAAGCCGCTTCTTCGATGGCTTCGAGCTTGCTCAGGCCTCGCTTGCGCGCCTGGTTCGCCACCTCGACGATCAGGATGCCGTGCTTGCTGATCAGGCCCATCAAGGTCACGAGCCCGACCTCGGTGTAGATGTTCATCGACGCGAAGCCGAGAAAGATGAAGATCAGCGCGCCGAACAATGCCAGCGGCACCGACACCAGAATGACGATCGGATCGCGGAAGCTTTCGAACTGCGCTGCCAGCGCCAGGAACACGATGATGACGGCGAACATCATGGTCACCAGAAAGCCGCCGGACTCCTGCATGAACTGGCGCGACTGCCCCGCATAGTCGACGGTGTAGCCGCTCGGCGCCACCTCCTTCACCGCGTTGCGCATGAACTCGAGCACCTCGCTTTGCGACGAACCCGAAACCCCTGAAATGGTTGCCGAGTTCAGTTGCTGGAACCGCGTAATCGACTCCGGCACCACGCTGTATTTGATGCTCGCGACCGTGCTCGCCGGGATCATGCTGCCGCCCGGCGTCCGGATGAAAAAGTCGAGCACTTCCGACGGATTGAGCCGGTCCACTTGCAGCACCTGCGGAATCACCTTGTACGAACGCCCGGCGATCGAAAAGTAATTGACGTAGCCACCGCCGAGGGCGGTACCCAGCGCGTTGCCGACGTCTTGCTGCGTCATGCCGAGCGCGGAGATCTTGTCGCGGTCGACCACTACGGTGGCCTGCGGCTTGTCGATCTTCAGGTCGGCGTCCAGAAAGTAGAACTTGTTGGCCGCCCTCGCCTTGTCCATGACCTGCTGCGCCACGGTGTTGAGATTTTCGAAAGGCTCGGTGGTGGTGATGACGAACTGCACCGGCAGGCCCGACGAACCCGGCAGCGGCGGAAACTGGAAGGCCGCCACGCGCGCGCCGGCGATCTTGTTCCACTTGGCCTGCAGGTCTTGCTGGATCTGGTGTGCGCTGCGGGTGCGCTCGTCCCAATTTTTCAGCAGCACGCCGCCGATGCCCGAGTTGGTGGTCGGCACGCCGGTGATCTGGAACATCTGGCTGTACTCGGGCATGGCGCCCGCCACCTTGTAGACCTGATCGGCATAGGTCTGCATCTGGTCGGAGGTCGCCGTGGGCGGGCCGACGACTTGCGCCGCGACCAGCCCCTGGTCTTCTTCGGGTGCGAGTTCGGACTGCGACATCTTGAACATCACGCCCAGCAGCACGATGAGGATCACGCCCATCACGATCAACACGGGGTAGGTGCCGAGCAGGCTGTGCAGCACGCGCTGGTAGGCGTGGCGCACCTTGTCGAAGACGCGATCGATCGCCTGCGCGAAACGCCCGGTGTCTTGCGATGCCTTGAAAAAGCGCGAGCACATCATCGGCGACAGCGTCAGCGCCACGATGCCAGACACCGCGACCGACCCCGCCAGCGTGAAGGCGAATTCGGTGAACAGCGCACCGGTGAGGCCACCCTGAAAACCGATTGGCACATAGACCGCGATCAGCACCACCGTCATGGCCAAAATCGGGCTGCCGAGCTCGCGTGCCGCCAGCAGCGAGGCTTCCATCGGCGACTTGCCGTCTTCCTTCATGTGGCGGTCGACGTTCTCCACCACGATGATCGCGTCGTCGACCACCAGCCCGATGGCGAGCACCAGCGCCAGCAATGTGAGCAGGTTGATCGAGTAGCCCAGCATCAGCATGATGAAAAAGGTGCCGATCAACGAAAGCGGCATCGCGATCACCGGCACCACCACGGCGCGGAAGCTGCCGAGGAACAGGAAAATCACCACCGTCACGATCAGCAGCGCTTCGACCAGCGTCTTCACCACTTCGACGATCGACGTGTTGATGAAGTCGGTCGAGTCGTAGACGATCTCGCCGACCAGGCCGGTCGGCAACTGGCTCTTGATTTCCGGGAAGTCGGCGCGCACGCGCTTCGCCACGTCGAGGATGTTGGCCTCGGGCGCGACCTTGATGCCGATGAACACCGAGCGCACGCCGCTGAAGGCGACATTGAAGTCGTAGTTCTCGGAACCCAGCGTGACCGTGGCGACGTCTTCGAGCCGCACGATGGCATCGCCGCTTTGCTTGATCGCCAGCTTCTTGAACTCGTCGACCGAATGCAGGTCGGTGCCGGCAGTGAGCGGCACCGTCACCATCTGGCCCTTGGTCGAACCGAGCGCCGCGAGGTAGTTGTTGGCGGCCAGCGCCTGGCTCACGTCGGCAGCGGTCACGCCGTGCGCCGCGAGCTTGCCGGCATCGAGCCAGGCACGCAGCGCGAACAGCCGCGCGCCGAGCAGTTCGGCGGTTTGCACGCCCTGCGTCGAGTCGAGCTTGGGCTTGACCACACGCGACAGAAAGTCGGTCACGTTGTTGGTCGGCAGCGTGTCGCTGTAAAAGCCCAGGTACATCGCGTCGGTGGTCTGCCCGGTGGCGACCGTCAACACCGGCGTTTGCGCCTGCGCGGGCAACTGGTTCTTGACCGAGTTCACCTGCGTGTTGATCTCGGTGAGCGCGCGGTTCGCGTCGTAGTTCAGCCGCAAGGTCGCGGTGATGGTCGAGACCCCGCTCGAACTGGTCGACGACAGGTAGTCGATGCCCTGCGCCTGCGCGATGGCCGACTCGAGCGGCTGCGTGATGAAGCCCGCGACCGTCGCCGCGTCGGCGCCGTAGTAGGTCGTCGTGATGGTGACGACCGCGTTCTGCGTCTTCGGAAACTGGTTGACCGGCAGGCTCGACAGCGAGCGCAGCCCGAGCACCACCAGCAGCAGGCTCACCACCATGGCCAGGACCGGCCGCTTGATGAAGATGTCGGTGAAGTTCATGACGGCGCCCTCACTTTTCCTGCGGCGTCGGGTTCGGGCTGTTGGCCGGCTGCACGGTGTTGTCGACCACCACCGGCGTGCCGTTCTTCAGCTTGAGCTGTCCGCTGGTAACGACGTCCTGCCCTTCGGCGATGCCTTTGAGAATCGAGACCTGATCGCCCCGCGTCTCGCCGGTGGTGACGAACACCTGCTGCGCCACCAGCGTGCCGGGCGGCAGCGCCGGCGCCGCGGGCTTGGCCTCCTTCTTTTCGTCTTTCGCTTCCTTCTCGCCCTTGGGCGCCGCATTGGCGTTGGGCGCACCGGCTGCGGGCACTTGTTCGACCGGCTTCAGGATGAACACCGTCGAGCCGTACGGGTTGTAGGTGATCGCGGTTTGCGGCAGCGTGAGGTATTGCTTTTTCTCGCCGACATCGACGTTGGCGCGCGCGAACATGCCGGGCAACAGCCGCCGCTGCGGATTGGCGATCGTGGCTTCGACCAGCACGTTGCGCGTGGTCGGGTCGACCTTCGAATTGATCGCGTTGATCTTGCCGGGGAACAGCTCGCCCACGAAGCCATCGGTCGCCACATTGACGACCTGCCCGACCGACAGGCCGGCCAGCTGCTTTTGCGGCAGCGAGAAGTCGATGTAGATCGGATCGATGGTCTGTAGCGTGACGATCTTGTCGCCCGGGTTCAGGTACTGCCCCGGGTTGACCGTGGTGATGCCGAGCCGGCCCGAGAACGGCGCGCGAATCGTCTTCTTCGCGACCAGCGCCTGCTGCTGCGCCACCAGCGCACGCTTGCTCTTGAGGTCGGCCAGATCGTTGTCGACCACCGCCTGGCTCACCGCCTGGCCGGCCAGCTGGGCCTGATCGCGCTTGAGCGTGGTGGCAGACAGTTCGGCCGCCGCCTGCAGTGACGCGAGCTGTGCGACATCGGAGTCGGCGTTGAGTTGCACCAGCAGCTCGCCGACCTTCACTTCCTGGCCCGACTTGAAATTCAGCGAGCGGACCAGCCCGGCGATTTCGGTCGTGACATCGACGCCGCGCACCGCCACCAAGGTGCCGACCGACGCCAGCTGCGGTTGCCATTCGAGCGTTTGCGCCTTGACGGTCGACACGGTCTGCGCGCCTGGCTTGGGCGCACTGGCGATCAGCGTGCGAATGTGCAGAAAGAAGCCGAGGGCCAGGATGGCCACCAGCACCAGCACGCAGCCGATCATGATGAGCATTCGCTTGGTCATGCTTTTCTTCGTGCCTTTGGTCATGTGCTCTTCTCTTCCCGTTTCTTCGTTCATTGCTTCGTTCATTTCATTGCACCGGCAGCTTCTGCGGACGCTGCGTGGTCGCGTCGGTGCCGGGCAGCGAAGCATCGGCCAGCGGCGCATCGTTCCACCAGCCGCCGCCCAGTGCCTGGAACAGCGCGGCCGTATCGGCGTATCGCGCGGCCTGGGCCTGGACCAGGCTGATGCGCGTTTGCTGGTAGGTGCGCTGCGAATCGAGCAGCTGCAGGAAGCTCAGCGCACCCAGCCGGTATTGATCGTTCGACAGGTTCAGCGCCTCCCGTGCCAGCGACTCCGCTTCGGCTTGCGTGCGCAGGGCTTCGGCATCGGATTCGATCGCGCGAAGCGCATCGGCCACATTCTGGAAAGCGCCCAGCACGGTGCTGCGGTATTGCGCCTGCGCCTGGTCGTAAGCCGCGACCGCCGCACGCTTTCTGGCGCTGAGCGCGCCGCCGTTGAAGAGCGGCTGGGTCAGCCCGGCGCCAAGGCTCCACAGCGTGCTGGCGCCGGAGAACAAGTCGCCGGTTCGCGACGCCCCGGTGCCGTAGGCCGCACTGAGATTGAGCTGCGGATATTGTGCGGCGGTGGCGACACCGACCTGCGCGCTGGCTTCGTGCAGCAGCGCTTCGCTGGCCCGGATGTCGGGCCGCTGCCGCACCAGCGACGACGGCAGCGTGACCGGCAGCGTTGTCGGCAATTGCAGCGAATCGAGCTGGAACTCGGGCACGCCCAGTTCGCTCGGCAGCTTGCCCGCATAGACCGACAGCTGGTGCCGCGTCTGCGCCAGCGATTTCTCGAGCGGCGGAATCGTCGCGCGGGTTTGCGCAACTTGCGTGCGCTGCGTGATGACCGCCGAGCGCGCCACGGCGCCGGCGTTGAACTGAACGTCCACCACCGAAAGCTGCTTTTGCTGCAGCGCCAGCACGTCGCGCGTGGCCTGCAGCTGGGCTCGCAGCGACGCTTCGCGAATGGCCGTGGTGACCAGGTTCGAGGCCAGCGTCAGGTAGGCCGCCTCGACCTGGAAGCGCTGGTAGTCGACACCGGCGGCCAGGCCTTCGAGCGTGCGCCGGTTGCCGCCGAACAAGTCGAGCGAGTACGACACGTTGACCGATGTGTTGAAGAGGTTGTAGTCGGCCACGGTGCCTGCGGCGACCACCGCGCGCTCGCGCTGGGCACCGAGCTGCAGGCCGACGTTGGGGTATTGCAGCGCGCCGGTCTGCGCGTTCAGCGTTTCCTGAGCCTGGCGCAGGGACGCTTGCGCGGCGGCCAGGCTCGGGCTGTTCAGCAGCGCTGCGCGAATCAACTGATCGAGCGAATCGGAGTGGAACAAGGTCCACCACTGCGCCGGAATGTCCTGGCCCATCGCCAGCAGTTGCGCCGCGCCGGCCGGGCCGGGCGCAGACACCGTTTGCGGCACCACCGGCGTGGGCGTGTACCGGCCTTCGCTCGTCGCTGGGGGCGCGTCGGGCGAAGTGAAGTCGGGGCCGACGGCGCAGCCGCCGAGCAACAGGGCGCCGAGCGGGATGGTGAGCAAGGCGGCGAGCGTCCGGTGCGGCGTGAGTGGCTTCTGTGGCCGGGCGGCAGTGCCGGCAGGGGCGGCGGATTTCAGCATATGTTCTCCAAGGGCAGTGTCCTGCAAGAAATGCACCGTCCAACCCTAGATGTGCAAAGACGCGAGAGCGCCGA
>JAQGMP010000007.1 GCA_028292285.1 Variovorax sp.
CCACTTCATCGAGCCGCACCGGTGCGCCGTCGCGCTGGCCGACGATCAGCTTGGCGAAGTCGGCCGCCTTCATGAGCTGCTGGTTCGCCTGGATGGTCAGCGTCTGGCGCGGGCCGTCGAGCACGCCGACCGGCGTGTTGGCGTTGGCCGAATTCACCGCCTTCGCCAACTCGTCGAGCGTGATGTTGCGGGCGTTGAGCAGGTTGGCATCGGCCTTGACGCGAACCGCGAAGGCCTTGCGCCCATACACGCCCACCTGCGCGACACCGTCGATGGTCGAGAGCGTGGGCGAGATCAGGTTCTCGGCATAGTCGTTGAGTTCGGCCGGGTTCATCGACGGCGACACCAGCGCGATGAACAGCACCGGCGCATCGGCCGGATTCACCTTTCGGTACGACGGCAGCTGCGTGAGTTCGATCGGCAACTGGCGCTGTGCCCGCAGCAGCGCGGCCTGCACGTCGACCGCGGCGGCGTCGATGTCGCGCGAGCTGACGAATTCGAGCGTCAGCGAGGTCACGCCCTGCGTGTTGACCGAGCTGATGGTCTGCAGGCCCGGAATGGTCGAGAACTGCTTTTCCAACGGCAGCGCCACCGACGACGCCATGGTGTCCGGGCTCGCCCCCGGCAACTGCGCCGACACGTTGATGACGGGCGTGTTGTAGCTGGGCAGCGCCGCGACGGGAATGTTGAAGTACGCGAAGATGCCGATGACGACCACTGCGGCCGACAGCAGCACCGTCATCGCCGGCCGGCGGATGCACAGCTCGGAAACGTTCATGCGCGCTCCCGCGTCGGCTTGGGATCGATCTGCGCAGGCGACAGCGCGGCCGGCGAAGCCGCACCGGTGGATGCGGGCGACGTGTCGGGTGTTTTGACCGGCGCTTCGATGCGGACCTTGCCGCCCGGACGCACGTTCTGCTTGCCTTCGATCACGACCTTTTCACCCGGCTCGACGCCCCGTACCACGGCCTGCGTGCCGAAGGTGTAGAGGGTTTGCACCCTGCGCCGGGTGGCCGTCTGGTCGGCGTTCACCACGTACAGCGCGCTGCCTTCGGCCAGCATCATGATGGCCGCGGCCGGCACGACGGTCGCGTCGGGCAAGGTGCGCACGATGACGCGCGTTTCGACGAACTGCCCCGGCCACAGGCTTTGGTCGGCATTGTCGAAAACCGCCTTGGCGCGCACGGTGCCGATCAGCGGATCGACGGTGTTGTCGACGAAGCTGAGCGCACCGGCGAGCGGTTCCTTGCGGCCTTTGACGACGGCTTCGACCCGTGTCTTCAGGCGGGCGGCGGCCAGCAAATCCTGCAGTTGCCCTTCCGGCACGGGGAAGCTCACCGCGATTGGATCGAGCTGCGTGATCGTCACCAGCGTGCCGGCCGGCTGCACCAGCGTGCCGGGATAGATGTTGACGGCGCCGATGCGCCCGGCAATGGGCGCACGCAGCGTCGAATAGCCGAGCGCGACCTGGGCCGACTGCACCGCGGCGCGATCTGCCGCCACCGCCGCGCGCTGAGCCTCGAGCTGCGACAGCGTCGAATCGGCTGCGCTCTTGGCGATGAAGTTCTGCGCCACCAGATCCTGGCTGCGCTTGTATTGGCGCTCCAGGTCAGCCTGCGTCGCCTCGTCTTTTTGCTGCTGGGCGCGGGCCTTGGCCAGGTTGGCCTGGTCGGGCCGCTGATCGAGCGTGAAGAGCAACTGGCCAGCCTTGACGAACTGGCCTTCCTTTACGTGCACCTCGCTCACCGTGTTGGTGACCTGCGGCCGCAGATCGACACTATTGAGCGACACCACGCTGCCGTTGACCTGCACCGTGACAGGCACTGTTTGCTTCAGCGCGGCGGCCACCGTGACCAGGGCAGGTGCACCTGCACCCGCCGCGCCGGCAACCGCGGCCTTCGATGCGGCATCGCGTGAATGCGATCCGGACCACCACCATGCGCCGCCTGCGATGGCGATGACGAGCACGCCGGTCAGGGCGCGGGAGGCATTCTTCTTCATGAGGTGGTTTTCATAGGGTGCGAGGGTGGCTCGGGAGCCGTCTGCTATTGGAGCAGTGGCCCGGGGACTCGTCCACAAAAGGTTTGTTTATAAGTCTGGCGAAATGTGAACCAGCGCACGGACACGACCCTCGCCGGTCGCGGCTCCTGCGATCGGCGCCGCTAGAATCGCCGCTTCCCACAGCCTCTGGATATACCCCATGAAACGCTGCAAAACCTCCCCGAATGCTCACATTTTAATAGCGCTGTACGCGCTGTCGGCATCCGCCGCCGTCTTTGCTGTCGATGCGCGCGCGCAGGCTGTGCCGGTGCCGCAAACCCAGTCCGAAGCCGAAGCCGGCGGCCGCAACTTTCCGATCGGCACGCTGCGCGGCAAGTTCATGGTGCTGAACCCGCCGGAGATCAGGCTCGATGGCGATTTCGAGCGCATGTCGCCCGGCGCGCGCATTCGCAGCGCGCAGAACATGCTGGTGATGCCGGCTGCGATCATCGGCCAGAAACTGATGGTCAACTACACGCGCGACGCCTCCAACCTGGTCTCGCAGGTGTGGATCCTCACGCCCGACGAAGCGAGCGCCGAACGCGAATCGGCTGAGAAGCCCTTTCTGAACTTTTGGCCATTCGTGGCCAACAGCGGCCCGCACGACGACGGCAAGACGCCGTTCGACCAGTTGCCGAAGTTCGGCGAGTAGCGTCCTGCACCGGCGCAGCGAACGCCAGACGCCGACCGCGCGGCGTTTTCAGTCTTCATCCGCATTCCGCTTCCCGCTTTCAACAGGCGGCCGCATCGAGCATTCCATGTCCAAAAAAGTCTTTATCAAAACCTTCGGCTGCCAGATGAACGAGTACGACTCGGACAAGATGGTCGATGTGCTGCACGCCGCAGAGGGCTACGAGCAAACGCAGGATGTCGACGAAGCCGACCTCATCCTCTTCAACACCTGCTCGGTGCGCGAGAAGGCGCAAGAGAAGGTCTTCAGCGACCTTGGCCGCGTGAAGCACCTGAAGGCCAAGGGCGTGAAGATCGGCGTCGGCGGTTGCGTCGCCAGCCAGGAAGGCGAAGCCATCATCGCGCGCGCGCCGTACGTCGACATCGTGTTCGGCCCGCAGACGCTGCACCGCCTGCCCGAGCTGCTGAACCAGCGCAGCGCGCAAGGCCGGCCGCAGGTCGACATCAGCTTTCCCGAGATCGAAAAGTTCGACCATTTGCCGCCAGCGCGGGTCGACGGCGTCACCGCCTTCGTATCGATCATGGAAGGCTGCTCCAAATACTGCAGCTATTGCGTGGTGCCCTACACGCGCGGCGAAGAAGTGAACCGCCCGCTGGACGACGTGCTGGTCGAGGTCGCGGGCCTGGCCGACCAGGGCGTGCGCGAGGTCACGCTGCTGGGCCAGAACGTCAATGCCTACCGCGGCAGGATGGGTGGCACCAGCGAGATCGCCGACTTCGCGCTCCTGATCGAATACATCGCCGAAATCCCGGGCATCGAGCGCATCCGCTACACGACCAGCCACCCGAACGAGTTCACACCGCGGCTGATCGAGGCCTACGCGAAAGTGCCGAAGCTCGTCTCGCACCTGCATCTGCCGGTGCAGCATGGCAGCGACCGCATCCTGATGGCGATGAAGCGCGGCTACACGGCGATGGAATACAAGAGCACCGTGCGCAAGCTGCGCGCCATCCGTCCCGACCTGGCATTGAGCAGCGACTTCATCGTCGGCTTCCCAGGTGAGACGGACGACGATTTCGCCAGGACCATGAAGCTGATCGACGACTGCCAGTTCGATGCGAGCTTCAGCTTCATCTTCAGCCCGCGGCCCGGCACGCCTGCCGCGCAGCTGCACGACGACACGCCGCACGCGGTCAAGCTGGCGCGGCTGCAAACGCTGCAGGCCGTCATCGACGGCAACGTGCGGCGCTTCGGCGAGGCGCTGGTGGGCAGCACGCAGCGCGTGC
>JAQGMP010000013.1 GCA_028292285.1 Variovorax sp.
TCTCCACCTGCTGCATCACGTTGCGGGTGCGCTCCTGGGTCGCGCCCGGCGGCAGCTGCACGTTGATGAGCATCGTGCCCTGGTCCTCGTTGGGCAGGAACGAAGTCGGCAGCCGCAGGTAGACCAGCACCACCACGCCGATGATCGCGGCGTAGATCAGCAGGTAGCGCACGGCGCGGCGCAGGAGGCGCGCGACGATGCTTTCATAGCCCTTGGCGGTGCGCGAGAAGCCGCGGTTGAACCAGCCGAAGAAGCCCTTCTTCTCATGGTGATGGCCCGCTTCCACCGGCTTGAGCAGGGTGGCGCACAGAGCCGGCGTCAGCGACAGCGCCATGAAGGCCGAGAAGGCGATCGAGGCCACCATCACCGCCGAGAACTGGCGGTAGATGTTGCCGGTGGAACCGGCGAAAAACGCCAGCGGCACGAACACCGAGATCAGGACCACCGTCACGCCGATGATGGCGCCCGAGATCTGGCCCATCGCCTTGCGCGTGGCTTCGCGCGGCGGCAGCCCTTCCTCGCTCATGATGCGCTCGACGTTTTCGACCACCACGATTGCATCGTCCACCACGATGCCGATCACCAGCACCATGCCGAACATGGTCAGCACGTTGATCGAATAGCCCAGGCCCAGCAGCGTGGCAAAGGTGCCGAGCAGCGCGATCGGCACGACGATGGTCGGGATGATCGTGTAGCGCCAGTTCTGCAAGAACAGGAACATCACCACGAACACCAGCGCGATGGCCTCGAGCAGCGTCTTGACCACTTCGGTGATCGAGATGCTGACGAAGCGCGAACTGTCGTACGGAATGGTCCACTTCACGCCGGGCGGAAAGTACTTCGCCAGGTCTTCCATCTTGACGCGGATGGCCTTGGCCGATTGCAGCGCATTGCCGCTCGGCGCCAGCTGGACGCCGATACCGACGGCGGGCTGGCCGTTCAGCCGTGCCGAGGTCGAATAAGCCTGGCCGCCGAGCTCGATGCGGGCGACGTCTTTCAGCCGCACGGCCGAGCCGTCGGTGTTGGCGCGCAGCACGATGTTGCCGAACTGCTCGACGGTATTGAGCTGGCCGGTGACCAGCACGGTCGCGGCGATGCTCTGGCCGGTGATGTTCGGCAAGTCGCCGATCGAGCCCGAAGACACCTGCGCGTTTTGCGCGCGAATGGCTGCATTGACGTCGGCCGCCGACAGCGAGTAACCCTGCAGCTTGGCCGGGTCGATCCACACGCGCATGGCACGTTCGGTACCGAACAACTGGGCCTGGCCGATGCCGGGAACGCGCTGCAGTTCGGGCAGCACGTTGCGCGAGGCGTAGTCGCCCAGCGCGATCGGATCGATGTTCGGATCGTCAGACGAGAGGATGGTGAACAGCAGGAAGTTGTTGCGCGACTTGTCGACGCGCACGCCTTGCTGCGTGACCGCGGCAGGCAGGCGCGGCGTGGCACGCGACAAACGGTTCTGCACGTCGACCTGCGCGAGGTCGGCGTTGGTACCGGTCTCGAAGGTGATCGTGATGGTGCCGGTGCCGTCCGCCTGCGCCACCGATTCCATGTAGATCAGGCCGGGCGAACCGTTCATTTCGCGTTCGATCACCGACAGCACGCTGTCTTCGAGCGTCTGCGCGGAAGCGCCCGGGTAGGCGGTGGTCACGACGATGGCGGGCGGCGCCACCGGCGGATATTGCGAGATCGGCAGCTGCGTGATCGCCACGCTGCCCATCACGATGACGAACAGCGCGATCACCCACGCGAAGATCGGGCGTTCGATAAAAAACTTGGCCATGCGGGCGCGCTCCTTACGACTTCGCAGCCGATGCTGCAGAAGCCGGGGCGGCTGGCGCACCAGCCGCTGCAGCCGTTGGGGCCTTCCACGGCACAGCCTTCACCGGCGTGCCCGGCGGCATCAGTTGCAAGCGCTGGAAGCCATCGACCATCACCTGCTCGCCGGCCTTCAGGCCATCGAGCACGATCCACTGGTTGTCTTGCGCGGCGCTGATCTTCACGGTGCGCTTGGTGATCTTGCCTTCGGCGTCGACCACCGACACGGTGTCGCCCTGCTGCGTGCGCGTCACGGCCTGCTGCGGCACGGTGATGGCGTTGCTCAGCTGGGCCTGTTCGATGCGCACACGCACATAAAGGCCTGGCAGCAGATCGCCCTTCGGATTGGGGATCTCGGCGCGCAAAGTGACCTGGCCGCTGGTCGAGTCGACCGTCAGATCGGTGAACAGCAGCTTGCCCGGCAGCGCGTATTCGGTGCCGTCTTCGAGCACCACGCGCACGCTGGCCGCATTGCTGCTGCCGACGCGCTTGAACTGGCCGTCCTGCATGGCACGGCGCAGCTTCAGCACGTCGGTGGCCGACTGCGTGAAGTTGACGTACATCGGATCGATCTGCTGAATGACCGCCAGCTGCGTGGCATCGCCCTGGCCGACCAGCGCGCCTTCGGTGACGAGCGAGCGGCCGATGCGGCCCGAGATCGGCGCCGTGACCGCGGCGTAGCCGAGGTTGATCTTTGCGGTCGTCACCGAGGCGCGGCCCACGGCCACGTCGGCCTCGGCGGACTTTTGCGACGCAACGGCGGTGGCGTACTCCTGCTTGCTGACGGCATTCGCCTCGACCAGCGGCTTGTAGCGATCGGCCAGCGCCTTGGCTTGCGCCGCATTGGCTTCGGCGCGCGCGAGGCCGGCCTGGGCGCTCAGTGCGGCGGCGGTGTAGGGCGCTGCATCGATGCGGAACAAAGGCTGGCCGGCTTTCACGTCGCTGCCTTCCTTGAACAACCGCTCTTGCAGGATGCCGGCAGCGCGCGCCCGCACCTGGGCAATGCGCGTGGCTTCGAGCCGGCCCGGAAGTTCTGTCACGACACCGACGTTGCCCGGCGTTGCGATCACCACGCCCACTTCGGGCGGCGGCGGTTTGGCGCCGGCGGCCCCTGGCGCACCCCCTGCCGCGGGCGCATCGCCCTTGCCGCACGCAGCGAGCGACAGCAGGGCCGCAGCGGCGGCGGCAGTGGCAACAACGCGCCATGTGAATGACGGGCGGCGAGAAACATGCAAGACGGGCATGCGATTCCTTCAGAGGACAGCAGACAAAGAAGAGGAAGCCGAATGCAGGGGCGGGCGCAAAAACCATGCCGCCTCTGCAACCGATCGGCTGTCCCGGAGTTTACATACAATCATGGATGTATAGTCGGAAACCGGTTTCACCCCGGTAATTTACACACTCCAGGAGACAGTTTTGGCACGCCGTACCAAGGAAGAGGCCCTCGCGACGCGGCATCGGCTGATCGATGCGGCCGAGATACTCTTTCAGTCGCAAGGGGTATCGCGGACCTCTTTGCAGCAGATCGCCGAGCAGGCGGGCGCCACGCGCGGGGCCGTGTACTGGCATTTCAAGGACAAGGCCGATCTGTTCAACGCGATGATGGAGCGCGTGACGTTGCCGATGGAAAACGCCGCGCGCTTCACCGACGATCCGGCGGTCGATCCGCTGGCGGTGATCGAGGCCGGCATGGTCGGTGCCTTGCGCCTGGTGACGACCGATCCGCAAGTGCGCCGCGTGTTCGACGTGGCAACGCACAAGGTCGAATACACCGGTGAGATGGCTTCGGTTCAACTGCGCCATCTGGAGGCCCGCAACAGTTGCGTGGGCGATTTCGAAAAAGCGCTGCGGCTTGCCGCGCGCCGCGCCCACCTCAAGCTCACGGTGCCGGCGGCGGTGGCGGCACAGGGCCTGCATGCGCTCATGAGCGGCCTGATCCAGAACTGGCTGCTCGACCCCGAGGCCTTTGCGCTGGTCAGCGCGGGCCGGCGCACCTTCAACGTCTATCTGTCGGGGCTGGGCTTCGAGCGGTCGCTTGTGCGCGCCGATGCGGCGATCGCACCGGAGCACTCGCCCGATAGGCGATAATCCGAGGCTGACTCGTCGTATTTCAACGGATAGAATTCGGCCCTCCGAAGGCTGAGATCCTGGTTCGATTCCAGGCGACGGGACCATCACATACAGCGCCCGAGGGCCAAGACC
>JAQGMP010000027.1 GCA_028292285.1 Variovorax sp.
TCGCCGCGACCGACGATGTCGGGGCAGACCACGCGAAGGCCACCACCCGCCCGTGCCAAAAGCGCCCGGGCCAGCACATCGAAATCACGCCCCTGGCGGGTGAGCCCGTGCACGCACAAAATCACGTGCGCGCTGTGTGGATCGCCCCACTGCCAGTAAGCCATGCGATGACCGCCGGCGGCGTCGTGGCACGCCACATGGTGCAGGGTCGGTTCGGTCATGAAAAGCAGGCTTCCTCGGTGCAAAAAATGGTCCCGTTGCATCGTAAGTCATCCGGAGACAGACCACCGGAAGCAAGGGAAAAGCCGAAGCTACTTGAGTTGCACCGACCCTGAGACGTTGACCACCACGCTGGTCTTGCCGGCCTCGACCGGCACCGCCGAGTCGGACGCCATCGACTTGGCTTCCATTGCCATCATGCGGGGCCGCATCGGGCTGGCCTGGTTCGCATTGACCGACACCTCGCGCAGGCTGTAGCCGGCAAACCCGAAATCCTTGGCGAGTTCGCTGGCCTTCTGCTTGAAGTTCTCGATGGCCTGTGTTTGTGCATCGGCCTCGACCTTGACGCGCTGCTCGCGGCTGAGGCCGAAGCCGACGTTGCCGACGCTGAGCGTGGTGATGCGACCGGCCGTCTGCGTGATGCGCGGAAAGTCGCGCCCCTCGAGCACCAGTTCGGCCGACCCCTGCCAACCGTTGATCTTGCCGTCACGCGTGTAGCGCGGCGACAGGCTGAAGCTGCCTGTGCGCACATCGAGCTGACCGGGCTGCGCCGTCTTTCGAGCTTCGGTCAGCGCGGCGTCGAGCGCGGTTTTGAGCTGGGTCTGCACGACGGCCGCATCGGCGTTGTCGCGCGACGTGACGAGCGTCATGCTCAGCAGATCCTGCTGAACTTCCACGGTGCCGGTGGCCGACAACTGCAGCACGTTCTGCGGCGGCGCCATCGTGGTGGTCTGGGCAAAGCCCGTGGCTGCAGCGCACAAAGCGGCGCCTGCCGCCATCAATTTAATAGCATTCAAAACAAACGACTTCCATCTGGGCAAGAGAAACGAGAGAAAGAGCGCGCGACAGAAAAGCGCGCGGCTCTCGCGACGGCGCTGCGGTCAGGGCCGCTGCAACCGCGGAGCCGGCACTTGCACGGCCCGCGACTCCGGAGAGGCAACCATACCCTCGACGGGTTGCGACTCTGCAGAGCGCACCACTTCCGTCCGCACAGCCCATTGCTGACGCACCTGTTCCCGCAGTTCTGCGAGTTCGGCGGCGGTCAACCGGCGGCCGGCGGCAGCTTCCTCGCGGCGCACTTCCTCGCGCTGCGAGGCGCGATGCGCCTCGACCGCATCGCGCAAGTCGCTGCTGTGCTGCTGCTGACTGACGGCAACCAGTCCGTCTTGCGCCGCCATCGCGGGCACGCACACGCACAGCAAGGCAGCCAGCAAAGGCAGCGTTGGGGATGGAAATTTCATGGACGGAGCGGCAAGGTGAGAGTGACTGTGCCATCGGTACGCGAAGCGCAGACGTCCGGACGGCGTGCAGCCGCAAGTTTTGTAACTTAGTGTCAAAGCGCCATCAAAACCGGCTCAATGGCTCGTCAACCCATTCAGAATCGGCGCTGTTACAAATTCAGTGTTGTAGAAATGAATCAAACCCCCGCCCGCACCGACAAGATCGTGATCGTCGACGACGACGCCCGCATCCGAGACCTGCTGCGCCGCTATCTGACGCAAGAAGGCTTCGAAGTCATCGTGGCGGAAGACGGCAAGGCCCTGAACCGGATCCTGCTGCGCGACACCGTCGATCTGATCGTGCTCGACTTGATGATGCCCGGCGAAGACGGCCTCTCGGTGTGCCGCCGCCTGCGTGCCGCGAACGACCGTACGCCCATCATCATGCTGACCGCCAAGGGCGAAGATGTCGACCGCATCGTCGGCCTCGAAGTCGGCGCCGACGACTACCTCGGCAAGCCGTTCAATCCGCGCGAACTGCTCGCCCGGGTGCATGCGGTGCTGCGCCGGCGTCCGCCGCTCGAAGCGCCGGGCGCGCCGTCGACCGACAACGAAACCGTCAACTTCGGCCCCTTCAGCTTCGACCTCGGCTCGCGCACGCTCAAAAAAGACGGCGAAGAGCTCTCGCTCACCACCGGTGAATTCGCGATGCTGAAGGCGCTGGTGCGCCATCCGCGCCAGCCGCTGTCGCGCGAAAAGCTCGCGCAGCTGGCACGCGGCCGCGAGTTCGAGCCCTTCGACCGCAGCCTCGTCGTGCAGATCTCGCGCCTGCGGAAGCTGGTCGAATCCGACGCTGCTGCGCCGCGCTATATCCAGACGGTCTGGGGCGTCGGCTACGTGTTCGTGCCGGACGGCACCACCTGAACTCCGTGGCGGGCACCGGCCCCAAATCGACGCTGCCGAACCCGCTTGGCGAGGACACCGGCGCAGTCACGCTGCCGAGCCCGCTCGAAGGGCTGCCGCAGCGCGGGCGCACGCGCCTGAAGCTCGGCTTCAACCTGTTCTGGCGAACGTTTTTCTTGCTCGCGCTGCTGCTGTTCGGCTGCACCTTCGCCTGGCTGCAGACCTTTCGTGCGCTTGAGTACGAACCGCGTGCCATCCAGACCGCGCACCAGATCGCGTCGCTCGTCAATCTGACGCGTGCGGCGCTGGTGTACTCGGACGCGATCACCCGCGTATCGCTGATCAAGACGCTGGCCGACCAGGAAGGCGTGCGCATCCTGCCGCGCGAACCGAATGACCGCTTCGAGGCCTACACCAGCGGTTCGCTCGACCAGCGCGTCACCGAAGAGCTGATCGACCAGCTGGGCGAAGGCACCAACGTGGCGAGCCGCGTCAACGACGAGCCGGGCTTGTGGATCGGCTTCACGATCGAAAGCGACAACTACTGGTTGCTGCTCGACCCGACGCGCTTCAGCCGTGTCGGTGGGCGCACGTGGCTGGTCTGGCTGGTCACGGCAATGGTGCTGTCTCTGGCTGGCGCAGCGCTCATCACGCGGTTTATCAACCGGCCGCTGAAGCAGTTGTCGCGCGCCACGCGGCAGGTGCGCGAGGGCGAATACGAAGCGCACCGGCTCGACGAGAGCGCGCGCACCAGCGAAATCCGCGCGGTCAACATCGGCTTCAACCGCATGGCCGACCAGCTTGCCAAGATCGAGCAAGACCGCGCGGTGATGCTGGCCGGCATCTCGCACGATTTGCGCACGCCGCTGGCACGCCTGCGGCTCGAAACCGAAATGAGCGTGGCGGACGAAGACGCGCGCGACCACATGGCGGCCGACATAGCCCAGCTCGACGCGATCATCGACAAGTTCCTCGACTACGCCCGGCCCGACCATGTCGACTTCAAGCCGGTGCTGCTGCGCGATGTGGTCGATGCCTGCATCTACGCGGTGCAAGACCACGACGATATGAAGATCAAGGTCGATGTCGCGCCCGACCTGCGCGTGATGGCCGACGAGGTCGAACTGCAGCGCGTGATGTCCAACCTGGTCGAGAACGCACGGCGCTACGGCAAGACGCCGGCCACCGGCGTTGCCGACATCAACATCCAGGCGCAGGCGCACAACGACGCGGTGCTGATCAAGGTACGCGACCACGGCCCCGGCGTGGCGCCCGCATTGCTCTCGCAACTGACCAAGCCCTTCTTTCGCGGCGATGCGGCGCGCACTTCGGCCGCCGGCGCAGGCCTCGGCCTGTCGATCGTGGCAAAGAACATCGAGCGCATGGGCGGCACCTTCGCGCTCACCAGCACGCCCGGCCGCGGGTTGGCGGCGCACATCCGCATGCCGCGCGGCGCCGCTCCCAAGCCGGACGGTCCGTTGGGAAAAAAAGTTGAGACAACGCCGGTCAAGGGTGGTGCGTACGGGCCCTGAAGCCGGGGCCTTGAACTCAGCGAGACAGAAGAACCACGGCCCGCGCTTCCATCGCGCGCCCTTCGCCGACCGGCCCGAGCTGCTCTGCCGTCTTGGCTTTCACGTTGACCCGGTCGACCGCGATGTTCAACACGCCCGCGATGCGTTCGCACATGGCGGGAATGTGCGGCGCCAACTTCGGCGCCTGGGCGATCACGGTGCTGTCGACGTTGCCGATCTTCCAGCCGGCGGCGCGCACCCGCAATGCGGCCTCGGCCAGCAGCACGGCCGAATCGGCGCCATGAAATTGCGCGTCGGTGTCCGGAAAATGCCGGCCGATGTCGCCCAGCCCGGCGGCGCCCAGCAGCGCATCGGTGATGGCGTGCAGCAACACATCGGCATCGGAATGCCCGAGCAGGCCGGTGGTGTGCGGCACATCGACACCGCCCAGCATCAGCTTGCGGCCGGCGGCCAGCTGGTGCACGTCCCAACCCTCGCCTACGCGAATATCGAAGGGCATCGTCATGGCGTGCCGTTCCGGCCGTCGCTCGGCGCGTTGGTCTGCCGGCTGTTCAGCACAGCCTCGGCCAGCGCGAAATCTTCGGCGTAAGTCACCTTGAAGTTCTGAGCGCTGCCCGGCACCAGCAACGGCGCCAGGCCCAGCGCCTCGATGGCGCCCGCCTCGTCGGTCACGCTGTCGCCAGCGCGTTCGATGGCATCGAGCAACATGCCGATGCGGAACATCTGCGGCGTTTGCGCCAACCATTTGTCGGCACGCGTCAAGGTCGCAGCGACACGGCCTTCGGGCGACGCGACTTTCAGCGTGTCGGGCAGCCGCTGCGCCAGCAGGCCGCCGGCGGCATCATGCTCACAGGCGGCGATCAGTGCCTCGATCTGCGTCGGCGTGACGAGGCATCGCGCGGCGTCGTGCACCAGCACCCAGTCGTGCGGCCCGGCGCCCTTGGCGCGAAGCGCCTGCAATCCGTTGCGAACGCTGGCCGCGCGGGTCGCACCGCCGACGCTGAACAGATGCTCGTCCGACCCCGGAAAGTCCGGCAGCACCGTCGCGATGTCGCGGTCGCCTTCGGACACGACCAATGCCACACCCGCGAAGCGGCCGGCCAGCGCACGAAAAGCATCGAGCGTGTGCGCCACCATCGGGCGCCCGGCGATCTGCTGGTATTGCTTGGGCAGCGTGCCGCCCGCGCGGTGACCGGAGCCAGCGCAAGGGATGAGCACATAAAGACGCGAAGACGGCATGCAACTCCTTAGTCCGTAGCGCTGGAATAGGCCAGCGCTTCAGCAGCAATGGGGCCGCCATTCTAGAATTGACCAGTCTCACACCCCTCGCCGTCCGGCGCGGGGTGTTCTGCATTTTTCGAAGCGATTCATGGACCTCCCCCACCTCACGGCGGGCAAGCGATTCACGCTGCCCCGCCCTCCGCTGTCGGCCGACGCGCTCATGCTGGCGCAGCTGGCCACCCGCGAAAAAACCGCCGGCCGTGCCACCGCGGTATTCACTGCAGATGCCAACGACGCGCAACGCCTGATCGACGAGCTCGCCTTCTTCGCGCCCGAGCTGCGATGCGCGCTGTTCCCCGATTGGGAGACGCTGCCCTACGACAGCTTCTCGCCGCATCAAGACCTGATCAGCGAGCGGCTGGCCACGCTCTGGCGCATCAGCCAGAAAGAAGCCGACGTGGTGCTCGTGCCCGCAACCACGGCGCTCTATCGATTGGCGCCGCCGGCCTTTTTGGCGGGCTACACCTTTCACTTCAAAACGAAACAAAAGCTGCAGGACTCCAAGCTCAAGGCGCAGCTCACGCTCGCCGGCTACACGCATGTCACGCAGGTCGTGAGTCCCGGCGAATATGCGGTGCGCGGTGGCCTGATCGACCTGTTCCCGATGGGTTCTCTGGTGCCGTTCCGTGTCGACCTGTTCGACGACGAGATCGACTCGATCCGCACCTTCGACCCCGACACGCAGCGCAGCCTCTACCCCGTGCCTGAAGTGCGACTGCTGCCCGGTCGCGAGTTCCCGATGGACGACGACGCCCGCGCCCGCTTTCGCAGCCGCTGGCGCGAGATGCTCGAAGGCGATCCGACCAAGAGCCGCATTTACAAGGACATGGGCAACGGCGTCGCGACCGCCGGCATCGAGTACTACTTGCCGCTCTTTTTCGAAGAGACGGCGACGGTGTTCGACTACCTTGGTGTCGATACCACGGTGGTGCTGCACGGCGACCTCGAGCCGGCGTTCCAGCATTTCTGGCAGGACACCGGCGAACGCTACCGGCTGGTGCGCGGCGACCCGGAGCGGCCCGCGCTGCCGCCTGAGACGCTGTTCCTGAGCGCCGAACAGTTCTACCTGCGCGCCAAGCCTCATGCGCAGCTGGCCATCCGTTCGGTCGACGAGGGCACGCCCTACGCCGAGTTCGACAAGCTCCCGCCCTTCGCCGTGGTCCGCGGCGCCGACGATCCACTGGTCGGCCTCAAGCTGCACATCGACACCACGCCGCACCGCGTGTTGCTCATCGCCGAAAGCGATGGCCGGCGCGAGAGTCTGCTCGACTTCTTGCGGGCCAGCGGCGTCAATCCGCCCTCGTTCGATTCGCTCGCCGAGTTCGAGGCCTCGCCCGACGAGAAGATCGGCATCGCCACCGCGGCGCTGGCCGCCGGCTTCGCCTGGCGCGAGACGGGCATCGACTTCGTCACCGAGACCGAACTGTTCGCGACCGCGCCGACAACGCGCCGCCGCAACAAGAAGCAGGAACAGGTCAGCGATGTCGAAGCGCTGATCAAGGACTTGTCGGAGCTCAAGG
>JAQGMP010000035.1 GCA_028292285.1 Variovorax sp.
CGTGCACTTCGAGCGCCATCGGCGTCTCGTCGGCCGTGCCCTGGTACGCCGGCGCCAGCATCAGGTCGGCCGGCGCGTCGGCGAACGGCGGCGGTGCCAGCCAGCGGCGCACACGGTTCTGCACGAAACCCCAGATGCCGTCCGGCATGTATCGAATGATGAGGATGATCGAGAGCCCGTAGATCGCCAGGTACAGGCCCGGCACGCTCTTCAGAAAGCGCAGGCTCTCCGGCAGCACGATCAGCAAGCCGGTGCCGATGAGCGCACCGACCGGTGCCGCCACGCCGCCGAGCAGCGTCATCGTGATGAAAACGATCGACTCCGCAAAGCTGAACTGATCGGGGCTGACGTAAGCGAAGCCGCCGGCGAACAAGCCGCCGCCGATGCCGCCGAGCACCGCCGACAGCGCAAAGGCCGCGACCTTGACCTTGTAGACGTTGATGCCCGCGACGCCGGCCGCGAGTTCGTTGTCGCGCACCGCGCGCATCGATCGGCCGAGCGGTGTTTGCGGCAACCGCCACACCAGATAGCCGATGACCGCCACGGCAAACACGCACACGCCGAGAAACGCTTGCGACGACTGGAACAGCACCGGCCGCTGGATGCGGCCGACGCCGTCGGGCCCATGCGTCACCGGAATCCAGTTGACCATGATGAGCGTGACGATTTGCTGGAAGCTGATGGTCACCATCGCCAGATAGTGGCCGCCGAGCTTGAGCGTGGTCATGCCGAGGAAGGCGCCCATGACCAGTGCGATGCCGGCGCCCATCGCCAGGGCCAGCCAGAAGTTCATGTGCAGGTCGGCGGTGCCGAGACCTACTGCATAGGCACCGAAGCCGAAGAAGGCCGCCTGCGCCAGGTTGATTTGCCCGCACAACCCGAGCACGACGGTGAGCCCGAAGACCGCGATGGCAAAAGTCGACGTCTGCACCAGGATGTGGACGGTGTAGTCCTGCATCGGCACCAGCGTGACGACCGCCACCGCTGCTGCGGCAAGCGCCGCGAAGCCCAGCGTACCCAGCGTCTGCCGTGTGCTCGCCACGGCTACGCTTTCTCCGCCACGCGCTCGCCGAAGATGCCCTGCGGTCGGAAAATGAGGAACGCGACCAGCACGAGAAACGCGAAACCGTCTTTGTACGGCACCGAGATGTAGGCGGCACCGAAAGTCTCGATCACCCCGAGCGCCAAGCCGCCGATGATCGCGCCCTTGACATCACCGAAGCCACCGATGATGGTGGCCGCAAAAGCCTTCAACGCAATGGTCGAGCCCATCTGGATCGATACGAAAAGAATCGGTGCGACCAGGATGCCGGCCACCCCGCCGAGCAGCGCCGAGTACACGAAGGTCAGCATGATCATCGCGGACACGGGGATGCCGAGCAGCGACGCCATCTCCTTGTCTTGCGAAGTTGCCTGCAGCTTTTTGCCGAGCATCGTTCGCTCGAAGAACCAGAAGTTGAAAGCGACGAGCACCAGCGTCACCACCATGATGAGGAGATACTGGCTGTCGAGGTACACCGGCCCGATCTGCAGGCCCGGCGTTTCGAACCAGCCCTGCAGCACCTGCGGTTGCGGCCCGTACAACGCGAGCACCGAGTTCGACAGAAAGATCGACGCACCGATGGTCGCGATGATCACCGGCAAAAAGGTTCGGTTGCGCAACGGGTAGTACACGCCGAGGTGGAACACCGCACCGAGCAACGCCATGCCGGCGAGCGCCGCCAGAAACGCCCACCCGTAGGGCCACTGCAGATCGACCGCGAACACGACCATGAGGTACGCGCCGACCATCGAGAATTCGCCCTGCGCGAAGTTGACGACGTTGGTCGCGCGAAAGATCAGCACGAAGCCGAGCGCCACCAGCGCGTACACGGCGCCGATGCCCAAGCCCGTGAAGAAGAGCTGAAGGGCGAGATCCATCGCGGATCAGGAAGACGATTCGACGTGCTTGTCGAAGACGATGTTGCCCTTGTCGTTCTTCACGATGTTGTAGCCGTGCAGGCCGTCGCCGTTGGCATCGAAGTTGTATTCGCCCTCGGCGCCGGCGTGTTTGCGAATGGCGAGGATGGCTTCGCGCACAGCGGCCGGATCGGTCTTGCCGGCCTTGTTGATGGCCATGCACAGCACGGTGATGGCGTCGTACGTCCACGACGACTGGTTGTCGGGCGCGACCTTGGCCACATCGCGGTAGGCCTTGCCGAATGCCTTTGACGCGGGGCTCGAATCTTCGGCGTAATCGGCCACGCCGTAGGTGCCGTAGAGCGCGGGGCCGGCGAGCTTCAAGGCGGTGATGTTCACGATCGACGGCGAGCCGATATAGGGGATCGTCACACCCAGCTGGCGCAGCTGCCGCGCGAACACACCCAGATCGTTTTCGAAGGTGAAGTACGAGCCCAGGATGTCTGCGCCCGATTGCTTGATGGCGAGCACCACAGGCGTGAAGTCCTGGCTCTGGTTGGCATAGCCCTGGTCGAGCGCGATGGTCGCGCCGTCCTGCTTCGCCAAGCCGGCCGTGAGTGCCTTGCCGCCGGCGGTGCCGAAAGCGTCGGTCGAATGCACGATCGCCCACTTCTTCTTGCCGAGCGTCTTGACACCGTATTCGGCGATGACGCTGCCCGAGTACGAGTCGTTTGGACGAAACCTGAAGAGCCACTGGTTGCCCATGTGCGTGAGCGCGGGATCGGTGCCGCCGATCATCACCGGCTTGCCGATCTTCAGCACGTCGGGCGCCATCGCGTGCACCTGCGTCGAGCGGATCGAACCGAGGAAGCCGACGATGTCGGTTTGCGATGCCAGCTTGGAAAACGCCAGCACGATGCCGGGGTTGGTGGTCTGGTCGTCTTCGACGATGAGCTCGACCTGTTTGCCGAGCACGCCGCCCGCCTTGTTGACCGCGTCCACCGCGAGCTTGGCGCCGATCTGCGCGTAGCGGCCCGACTCTGCAGCCGGGCCGGTGACGGGCGCGCACATGCCGATCTTGATGGTGGCGCCCTGCGCCCACGTTTTACCTACGAGGCCAGGGAAGGCCAGGCTGGCGGTCACGGCACCGGTAAGCGCTCCGGAAAACTTGCGTCGGGAGATACCTGAGTGATGGGTCATGGCTTCCTCTTGGT
>JAQGMP010000059.1 GCA_028292285.1 Variovorax sp.
TGGTGGCCCATCTTCGGCGCGGTTTATTTTTTGGTCGCGGTCAAGCGCGTGCGCGGCATGCGGCTGCTGAGTGCCGACTGGCGCCGCGCCTCGGCGCGCGCCACGGCACCGGTGCCGATCGCCGGCAAGGTGCACCGGTCGACTCCCTTGGAAATCGAAAGAAGCATTTGAACGAAGTCGTGATCTACACCGACGGGGCCTGCAAGGGCAACCCGGGGCCGGGCGGCTGGGGTGCCTGGCTCAAGTCGGGCCCCACTGAAAAAGAACTGTTCGGCGGCGAGCTCGCCACCACCAACAACCGCATGGAACTGACCGCCGTCATCGAAGGCCTGGCGGCCCTCAAGCGGCCGTGCAAGGTCGTGCTCTACCTCGACAGCCAGTACGTGCGCATGGGCATCATGGAATGGGTGCGCGGCTGGAAACTGAAGGGCTGGCGCACCGCGAGCGGGCAGCCGGTGAAGAACGTCGAGCTCTGGCAGCGGCTCGACAAGCTGGTGCAAGAAGGCGGTCACCAGATCGAGTGGCGCTGGGTCAAGGGCCACTCCGGCGACCCGGGCAACGAGCGGGCCGACATGCTGGCCAACAAGGGCGTGGAGCGGGCGCTCGGGCGGCTCTAGTCCCTAACGAAAGCCGCCTGCGTCGCCGACGGGCGGCGGCGCGCGCTCGAGTGTCGGCAGCGCCTCGCCCATGCGGGCGCGAAAGAGCAGGTCGTCGGTCACGCGCAAGCGGCGGCTGATCTCGCGGCCGATGTTCATCTGGATCAGCGCGAACTGTTCGGCATCGTGTTCGAAGAGGCGATACAGGTTGTCGGGCGACAGCACGACGGCGCTGCAATCCTCGTCGGCGCGCACCGATGCGCTGCGCGGAAAAAGATCGAGCAGCGCCATCTCGCCGAAGCAGTCGCCGCGCCCGAGGCGCCGCAAGACCAGGTCGTGGCCCTGCCAGCTCTTGGACACCGTGACGCGGCCCGCTTCGAGCACGAACATCGACTGCGCCGGATCGCCTTCACGAAAGAAACAGTCGCCCGCCGCGATCTGAACGACAGGCGCCGGCGCGAGCAAAAACGCCAGCGCGTCTTCGCGGATGGCGCCGAAGATCGGCATCTGCTGCATCAACTCGATCCGGTTCGGCTGCATGGCGGCTCCCGGTTCTTTCAGATCAGGCCATCGAACATCATCACTTCGACCTCGTCGCCGGCGGCCACGCTGCACTGGTCGTGGTGCAACACCACCAGGCCGTTGGCTTCGACCATCGAGCTCAGGATGCCCGAGCCCTGGTTGCCGGCGATGCGCACTTCAGGCAAGCCACCGGCCTTCGCTTGCACGAAGCCGCGCTGGTATTCGGTGCGGCCCGGTTTCTTCCGGATCGGGCCGACGCTGCGTGCGCGCAGCAGCGGCAGGGGCGCGCTCGCCGCGGCGTTGCAACCCATCATTTGCAGCAACGCCGGGCGCACCAGAATCAGAAAGGTCACCATTGCCGCTACCGGGTTGCCGGGCAGTCCGAACAGCAGTGCGGGCGTGGCGGCCGCGTCGTCGTGTTGCCGCGGAATCAGACCGACGGCCAAAGGACGGCCGGGCCGCATCGCGACGCTCCAGAAAGCGACATCGCCATGCCGTTCCATCACCGCGCGGGTGTGGTCGGCCGCGCCCATGCTGACGCCACCGCTGGTGATGATGGCGTCGGCCTCGCGGGCCGCGCGTTGCAGCGTGTCTGCGAGCATGGCGGGGTCGTCGCGCACCAGGCCGAGGTCGATCACCTCGCAGCCGATGCGGCTGAGCAAGCCGAACAGCGTGTAGCGATTGCTGTCGTAGACGGCGCCCTCGCGCGGCGCATCGCCCAGGCTGAGGATTTCGTCGCCGGTCGAGAAGCAGGCGACGCGCAACCGGCGCACCACCGGCACCATCGGCAGGCCGAGGCTGGCGACCATGCCGAGCGCGGCCGGTGACAGGCGCTCGCCGCGCTTCAGCGCGGCCCGGCCCTGCATCAGGTCTTCGCCCGCGAAGCGCCGGTTGTCGCCGCGGCGCAAAACCTTCGCCGGGAAACTGATGCGATCGTCTTCGATGCGGCAAAACTCCTGCGGCACCACGGTGTCGAGTCCCGCGGGCATGACGGCGCCGGTCATGATGCGCACCGCATCGGTGGCGGCCAGCCGGCCGTGCCATGCCGCGCCGGCCAGCGCCGTGCCGACCACGCGCAGGCGCAACGACGCGTCGGCTGCCGTGTCTGCCGCATCGTCGGGCAGCAACGCACCGTCGAAGGCAAAGCCGTCCATGGCCGAGTTGTCGTGCGGCGGCACGCTGACCGGGGAGACGATGTCTTCGGACAGCACACGACCCAAGGCGTCGCGCAGCGCGATGCGCTCGGTGCCGGTCACTGCGGCGGAGGCTGCGAGCAGGGCAATGAAGGCTTGCGCGCCTTCGACGCTGAGTGACGACGGGTCATACACCGGGAGCGAACCGGCGACTGAACCGGCAGTCGAACCGGCAATCGAGCCAGCAGCCGGGCCGGCCAGTGAAGCGGCGATTTCGGCGATGCGGCTCATCGCGTTTCAAGCGCGTGCAGCTCGTCCAGCGTGTTGGCATTCAGGAAGGCGTCGGGCGCATCGCCGCGCAGATCGAAGGGCACGCGCACGGTGCGGTGCAGCGCGGTCCACGCGCCGACCTTGCGGCCGCCTTCTTGCACAAAGCGCTGCAGGCTCGCGTGCAGATCGGCATGCGCAGCGGCGCCCGAATCGACATGCGGATCGACACGCGACTTCAAACGAAGAAGGCTGAACACGGGCTGGGGGCGAAGAAGCAATGGGCCTTCGGTCGCGCCTGCGGCGTCCGCTGCGCTCGCCATCGCGATGTCGGCGTCCGTCTTCGACATAGCGTCGGCCAGGCGGCGGGCCAGGTCGAGCGGGAACAACGGTGTGTCGCAGGGCACCGTGAGCAGGTACGCGGTGCCGCAATGCGCCATGCCGGTCAGAAAGCCCTCCAGCGGGCCGGCGTGCTCGGAAGATCGATCGGGCCACACCGGCCAGCCGAACGCCTCATAGACAGGGATATTCCGATTGGCGTTCAGCGCAACCTGCCCGACTTGCGCCGCGAGCCGCGATGCGGCGCACGCGGCCAACGGCATGCCATTGAATTTTTGCAGCCCCTTGTCGACGCCGCCCATGCGCGACCCGCGTCCGCCCGCGAGCACCAGCCCGGTGACGTCGGCGAGGGAGATCGAGGTCATCCGCCGATGTAGCTCATTTCGACACGGCGCGGCGCGTCGGCTTTGCTGGCCGTGTGAGGCGCATCACCGCCGTTGTCGGCGCCGTCGAGAGCGCGCAGTTCCGAATACCGATCGGCACGGCCCTGCCAGATGTGCCCGATGCTCGAGACGATTTGCTCGTCGCTCGCATTGCCGCGCAGCAGCGGCTTCAGGTCGTGCCCGCTGTGCGCGAACAGACACAGGTAGAGCTGACCTTCGGTCGACAAGCGTGCCCGGCTGCAGTCGCCGCAAAACGCCTGCGTCACGCTGCTGATGACGCCGATTTCGCCGCCGCCATCGGCATAGGCCCAGCGCTGTGCAGTCTCGCCCGGTGTGCCGGCGTCGAGCGGCGCCAGCGGGAACTCGGCGGCGATGCGCGCAAGCACGTCGGACGACGGCATGACTTCGTCCATGCGCCAGCCGTTGGTCGCGCCGACGTCCATGTACTCGATGAAGCGCAGCACCACGCGGCCGCCGTAATGGCCGCGAAAGTAACGCGCCATCGGCAGGATTTCCTGGTCGTTGGTGCCGCGCTTCACGACCATGTTGATCTTGATCGGCCCGAGGCCGGCCGCCACCGCGGCATCGACGCCCGCCAGCACATCGGCCACCGGAAAGTCCACATCGTTCATGCGGCGAAACACCGCGTCGTCCAGGCCGTCGAGGCTGATGGTCACGCGTTGCAGGCCGGCCGCTTTGAGCGCGGCGGCCTTGCGCGCCAGCAGCGATGCGTTGGTGGTGAGCGTCAGGTCGAGGAGGGCGCCTTCAGGTGTGCCGTCGTTCCAGCGGATCGCCGCGAGCTGTGCGATCAGCACTTCGATGTTCTTGCGCAGCAGCGGCTCGCCGCCGGTCAGCCGGATCTTGCGCACGCCATGC
>JAQGMP010000075.1 GCA_028292285.1 Variovorax sp.
ATGAAGTTCGCCAAGGTCATGTTCTTCGACGGCCAGGGCTTCGCCGTGACCACCAAGTCGAAAGCCAGCAAGCTGGCCGACCTCAACAACGCGACGATCTGCACCGCTCAGGGCAGCACCTCGGAACTGATCGTGGCCGACTACTTCCGCGCCCACAACCTCAAGTACAAGATCGTCACCTTCGCTTCGCAAGAGCAGGCCTGGGATGCCTTCGTGGGCAAGCGCTGCGACGCCGCCATCAACGATCGCTCGGGGCTGGCAGCCCGGCTTGCAGCGCTGCCCAACCGCGACGAGTTCAAGGTGCTGGCCGAAACCGTGTCCAACGAACCCATCGGTCCGATCGTCGCGCAAGGCCAGCCGCGATGGGAAGCGGTGGTGCGCTTCACGCTCAACGCGCTGGTGGCGGCCGAGGAGCAGGGCATCACCCAGGCCAATGTCGATGCGCAGCGCAGCGCGCAGAGCCCCGATGCACAACGGCTGCTCGGCGCGACCGGCGACTTCGGCAGCAAGATGGGGCTGGCCAACGACTGGGCCTACCAGGCCATCAAGGCCGTGGGCAACTACGGCGAGATCTGGGACCGCAACGTCGGCCCCAAGACGCCGCTGCGGCTCGATCGCGGACGCAATGCGCTGGTCGCCAACGGCGGCCTGATGATGTCCATTCCCGTCCGCTGACCGACCGTGGCCTGGCCCCCGGCGCGGTGACTGCAGCCTGGAATCGCGCATGACGGAACGTCCGCGCGCGAAGCCTCATCGCGCCTTTTTCAGCGCCTTTTCCATGGAGCGCCTGCCGGGCACCATCGGCCAGCTGGTGCTGCTGGCCGCCGTCGCCTGGATGGTGTGGCACGGCATCGCGAACTTCCTCGGCAATGCGCGCGCGCTCGGCGTGTCGATGGGCTTCGGTTTCCTGCGAAGCGAGGCCGGCTTCGAGATCGCCCAGTCGATGATTTCCTTCGGTCCGGCGTCGAGCTACCGGGACGCGATCGTCGTGGCCACCCTCAACTCGCTGCTGGTGATCGTGCTCGCGAGCCTGCTCGGCACGCTGATCGCGCTGTGCGTGGCCTTCGGCCGCCTGAGCACGCATCCGCTGATCCGCGGCGCCTCGTCTCTCTACGTCGAGGTGTTCCGCAACATCCCGATGCTGCTGCAGATCTTCTTCTGGTATTTCTCGGCGTTGGCGCTGTTGCCCGGCGTCGGCGACAGCTACGAACTCGGCGCGGTCCTGCTGAACAACCGCGGACTGTTCCTGCCGCGCCTGCTGCTCACGCCGATGGCCTTCTGGGCGCTGACCGCTGCGCTGGCCGCGTTCGTCGCGCTGTTCATTGCGCTGGTGCGTGCGGTCCGGCCGCGCTTCGGCCCGCTCGCGCTGGCGTTCTTCGGGGCGGCCTTGCTGGCGCTGTGCCTCGCGCCGCTGATCTTCATCCATGCGCAGTTCGGCCTCGATCGCCCCGCCGTCGAAGGTTTCAACGTCGGCGGCGGCTTCGCGCTGCTGCCCGAGCTCATCGCGTTGACGCTCGGCCTGTCGATCTACAACAGCACCTTCCTCGCCGAGATCTTCCGCGCCGGCATTCTGTCGGTGCCGCGCGGCCAGATCGAGGCCGCCGCCACCGTCGGCCTGACCGGCGTGCGCGCGGCGCTGCTGGTCACGCTGCCGCAAGCGCTGCGCCTCGCCCTGCCGCCCGCGGCGGGCCAGTACCAGACCCTGGCCAAGGCCTCTTCGCTGGCCGCGGCGATCGGCTATCCGGACATCATGCAAATCGTCGGCGGCACCGTGCTGAGCCAGACCGGCCAGGCGCTCGAGGCGATGGCCCTGGTCGTGCTCCTGTACGCAGCCATCAACCTGGTGATCGCGCTCGTGCTGAATCTCGCGAATCGCCGCCTGCTTCGGGCCGAGAGGCGGTGACATGAGCGAAACGCCGCTGCCCGAGGCAACGCCAGTGGGCCGGTTCGTGCGCCCGGCGCTGATCGAGGCACGCCGCACACCCCCGGCGAGCACGTCGGCCCTTACCCGCTGGCGCCGCGCCTGGTTCTCGAGTCGTGCGATGGGGGTGGTGCTGCTGGGGGTGCTCGCCGTCTTCGTCCCGCTTGGTTGGCGCTTCTTTCAATGGGCCGTGCTCGACGCGCACTGGCTCGGCAGTTCGAGCCAGGCCTGCCCCGACGGTCAGGGCGCCTGCTGGGCCTTCGTCATCGCGCGCTGGAAGCCGTGGCTGGTCGGCGATTTTCCGTCGGACCAGCTGTGGCGCGCCGCCACCTGCTTCGTGGCGTTCGCGCTGTTCTGGACCTGGGTGGTGCGGCGCTCGCGCCAGGCCGACCCGCGCCGGGTGCTGCTCGGCTTCGTGCTGCTGCCGGCGGCGTTCTTCCTGCTGCTGATCGGCGGCGGCCTGCTGCCGTTCGTGCCGCCGACCCGCTGGGGCGGACTGCTGCTGACGCTGGTGGCCACCCTCTCTACCTTCGCCACCGCGCTGCCCCTCGGGCTGGCGCTGGCGCTGGGCCGGCGCTCGGAGCTGCCGGTGCTGCGCTGGCTCTGCACGGCCTTCGTCGAGGGCATGCGCTCGGTGCCGCTGCTCGTGGTGCTGTTCATCGCGGCGACCCTGCTGCCGATGTTCCTGCCCAAGGGCTGGAACGTAGACCTGTTCGTGCGCGCGCTGGCGGCTTTCGCACTGTTCAACGCCGCGATGGCCGCCGAGGTGTTTCGCGGTGGCCTGCAGTTGATCGGGCGAGGCCAGCTCGAAGCCGCCGCGACCGTGGGACTCGGCCGCGTCGCCACGCTGGCCCTGGTCGTGTTGCCCCAGGCCGTCCGTGCCGTGGTGCCGGCACTCGTGAACATCATGATCGCGGTGATCAAGGAGACCACCCTGCTCTCGGTGATCGGCCTCAACGACTTCCTGGGCGCCGTGGAGAACGGCGCCAAGTCGCCCGACTGGTCCGGTGATTCCAACATCCTGACATCGGGCCACGTCTTCCTGGCCCTGGCTTATTTCGGAGTCTGCTTCGGCCTCTCGCACTACAGCCGCCGGCTCGAGGCCACGCGCTGATCCCATGGAACCCGCAATGACCCACACTTCCGATGCCGATGCCGATGCCGTGATGGTGCGCATGGACGGCATCAACAAGTGGTACGGCGACTACCACGCGCTGCGCGACATCGACCTGCAGGTGGCCGCCGGCGACCGCATCGTGATCTGTGGCCCTTCGGGCTCTGGCAAGTCGACGCTGGTTCGCACCGTGAACCTGCTCGAACCGTTCCAGCAAGGCAGCCTGCATGTTTGCGGCGTCGATATAGGCGCCGACGCGATCACGCGCGCGGCACGGCTGACGCTGAACCGGCGCGTCGGCATGGTGTTCCAGCAGTTCAACCTGTTTCCGCACATGACCGCGCTGCAGAACCTCACCGTCGGGCCGGTCTGGGGCCACGGCGTGAGCCGGCGCGAGGCCAACGAGCGCGCGCTGCACTACCTGGAGCGGGTCGGCCTGCTGGCACATGCCCACAAGCATCCGGCGCAACTCTCGGGCGGCCAGCAGCAGCGCGTCGCGATCGCGCGCACCCTGTGCACCCAGCCGCAGGTCGTGCTGTTCGACGAGCCCACCGCCTCACTCGATCCCGAGATGGTCAACGAGGTGCTGCAGACCATGGAGGCACTGGCCGGCGAGGGCATGACCATGATGATCGTCACGCACGAGATGGGCTTCGCGCGTCGCGTCGCCGACCGCGTGATCTTCATGGACCAGGGCCAGATCATCGAGACCGCGCCGCCCGACGAGTTCTTCGAGCGGCCGCAGAGCCCGCGGCTCAGGGCCTTCCTGGGCCAGGTGCTGCCGCACTGAGCAGCGCATCGGTTCCGCCCGCGCCCACAGCATGAGACCCAGGCCATGACCGTGATCGACGTTCACACCCACATGTCAGCACCAACGAGCACTCGCGCAACCCAACGCGCTGGCGCGATTCGCCGATAGCCAGGAAGCCCCGCCGCTACGGGCTTCGGGTGGCGAGTTGTCCGAGCGTTTTGAGCGCGCGCTCCGATGCGACATTCCACTCATGACCGTAGTTGAGGCGAAGACAGTTCGTGAAGCCGCCCGTCGCCGAGAAGATCGGCCCGGGTGCCAGACTGATGCCGCTGCGCAGCGCCTCCGCGTGCAGCGCCAGCGTGTCCACGCCGGGCGGCAATTCGATCCACAGGAAGTAGCCGCCGAGCGGTCGCGTGGCGCGTGTGCCCGCTGGAAAGAAGTGGCCCACCGCCTGCGCGAACACGGCCTGCTGTTTCGCAAGTCCCTGCCGCAACTTGCGCAGGTGCTTGTCGAAGCCGCCCTTTTCCAGATAGCCAGCCAGGGCGTGCTGGCCCGGAGCGGAGGTGCTCAGCGAGGTGGTCAGCTTCAGGTGCGCGACCTGGCGCGCGAAGCGTCCCGCCGACGCCCATCCGATCCGGTAGCCCGGGGCCAGGCACTTGGAGAACGACGAGCAGTGAAGCACCATGCCATCGCCGTCGAACGCTTTGGCGGGCGGCGGCCGCCTGTCTGCGAAATACAGTTCGCCATAGACGTCGTCCTCGATGAGAGGAATGCGGTGCCGGGCCAGCACGTCCACCAGCCGCCGCTTGTTCGGCTCGGGCATGAGGCTTCCGAGTGGATTCTGGAACGTCGTCATCAGCCAGCACGCCGCGGGAGCGTGTCGCTCGATGGCGCGCTCCAGAGCGTCGAGGTCGATGCCATCGCGCGGATGCGTGGCCACCTCCACCGCCTTCAGTCCCATGCGTTCGAGTGCCTGAAGCGCGGCGTAAAAGGTCGGGGACTCCACGATCACGGCGTCTCCGTGTCGTGTGACGGCGGCCAGGCACAGGTTCAGTGCCTCGAGCGCGCCGTTGGTCACGACGATCTCTTCCGGTGACACCTGCATGCCGTCCGCCAGATAGCGCAGCGCAATCTGGCGACGCAGCTCGACACTGCCGGGCGTCAGGTCGTCCACGGTGCTCCAGGGGTCGAGGCTCTTGGCGCTGGATGCCATGAACTGGCCCAGCCGCGCCAGCGGAAACAGAAGCGGACTCGGAAAGGCAGAGCCCAGCGGCACCACCTTGCGCGACATGCTCGATTGCAGGACCTGGAAAACGTGGTCGCTCACCGCGAGTTCGATCGACGCATCCCTGGGCCTGGAAGCGACCTCCGATTCCGGCGGTGCAAGGCGACCGCCTTTGCCGAGAACGTAGTAGCCGGAACGGTCTTTCGCACGGATGAGCCCGTTCGCCTCGAGCTGGTAGTAAGCCCGGAAGACGGTCGATGCACTCACCCCGCGGCTGTCGGCGGTACGGCGCACCGAGGGCAGTTGATCGCCCGCGCGCAGCGTTCCGTCCCGGATGGACGCCTCGATCTCGGCAACCAGGTTTTCGTAGCGTTTCATTCAGGGCGCCGGATGTTGCGCCACTCTATCTGATATGCATTTTTCAGTCGCCACTGCATCTGTATTCTTTTTGCCATCGGGGCGACAGTGAGGCATGAAGAAAATGATGCAAGCCGTCCGCGCGGTGCTTTGGAGCTTCGTTGGTCTCGGGGGCCGGCGCGCCGACGCGGAAACGAGAACCGAGTCGGTCGGCATTCTTCCGCTCATCGCCGTCGCGCTGCTGATCGTCCTGCTGCTGGTCGTCGGCCTCATCAGCCTGGCGCGGGTGGCCGCCGGCACATGAATCGCCTCTCCAGCCGTCCTTTGCGATGGAGCGGCGTGCTCGTCTTCTGGATGTTGCAGGTGCTCGGCAGTGCCGCCGTGGCTCAAACTCAGCCTCCGGGGTCGATGGCGCAGCGGGTCGCCGTGTGCATCGCCTGCCATGGCCGTGAAGGCAGCGCATCCGGCGCCGGCTACTTTCCACGGCTGGCGGGCAAGCCCTCGGGCTACCTGTACAACCAGTTGCTGAGCTTTCGCGACGGCCGGCGCAGCAACAGCGACATGAGCTATCTGCTGAGAAATCTGTCGGATGCCTATCTGCGCGAGATGGCGGACTATTTCGCCGCACTCGATCTGCCTTATCCCGCGGGGGTACGCACGAGCGACGCGAGTCTCGAGACGCTTGAGCGCGGACGGCAACTTGTGCTGGACGGCGACCGGCAGCGCGGCATTCCCGCGTGCGTTGGATGCCATGCGTCTTCCTTGACCGGCGTGCAACCCGACGTGCCGCCCCTGGTCGGCTTGCCGCGGCTGTACCTGGCCTCCCAACTCGGCGCCTGGATCACCCGCGACAGGCATGCCATGGCGCCCGACTGCATGGCACGGATCGGACGCAACCTGACGACCGCCGACGTGAATGCCGTAGCAAGCTGGCTCGCACTGCAGCCCATGCCTGCCGATCCAAAGCCTTTGCCAAGCTTGCCCAGGAAGATGCCTCTGGACTGCGGTGGTCCGACATGAAGCGGCTGCTCCTTCGATCTGTCACAGGACTGCTGGTGTTGTCTGTTGCGGCGGTCGCTGTCGTAGACACTCTCAATCGCCAGGACGAGGATCGCGTCCCACAGGCCCTGCAGGTTCAGCAGATGCAGCGCGAGCCCACAGCAACCGCCCAACTGGTCGAGCGTGGACGCTACCTGGCGCTGGCCGGCAACTGCGCCGGCTGCCACACCGTGCGCGGCGGCACGCCGTACGCGGGCGGCGTCGGTATCGCGACGCCCTTCGGCCTCGTCTACTCGAGCAACCTGACGCCCGACACGACGCATGGCATCGGAGATTGGAGCGCCGCGCAATTTTGGCGTGCGATGCACAACGGCCGCTCCAGGGAGGGGCGGCTGCTCTATCCTGCATTTCCCTATCCGAGCTTGACCAAGTTGACGCGCGAAGATTCGGATGCCATCTACGCGTATCTGCAGCACGCGCTTCTGCCGTCCGCACGCCCCAACGACGCGCACACACTCCGGTTTCCATACAACACGCAAGCTGCGCTGGCGCTTTGGCGCGCCGTTTCATTTCGCCCTGCAAGCTATGTACAGAAATCGGACCGGTCGCCGGAATGGAATCGCGGCGGCTACCTCGTCGAAGGGCTGGGCCATTGCATCGAATGCCACGGCACTCGCAATGCGCTGGGCGCGATACAGGACCGCATGGGTCTGTCGGGAGGCTCGCTGCGAATCGATGGCTGGTATGCACCGTCGCTGTTGAACGAGCGCGAGGCGGCGCTTTCCCACTGGGATGAAAGACACATTGCCGAACTCCTGAAAACCGGCAGATCAGACGCGGGCTCCGTGATGGGTCCGATGGCCGATGTGGTCTACGAGAGCACGCAACACCTGAGCGATGCCGATCTGGGCGCCATGGCCACGTACCTCAAGGCGCTGCCCGCGCCCACAGCAATGGTCGCGTCGGCCGCCAAAAATGCACCTGCAGCGCCGTCGAGGCGTGACAGCGCGGTGATGTTGCGCGGTGAAAAAGTCTATGCGCAGCAGTGCGCGTATTGCCATGGAAACCAGGGCGAGGGATCGATCGATGCGTACCCGCCGCTGGCAGGCAATCGCAGCGTGCTCATGGACCCACCCACCAACCTTATCCGGATCGTTCAGCGCGGCGGCTATCTGCCCGCGACACAGGGCAACCCGAGGCCCTACGGCATGCCACCCTTCGGTCAGGTGCTGCACGATCAAGACCTGACGGCCGTGCTGACGTATGTGCGCGGGGCCTGGGGAAACTATGCCGCGCCCGTCTCGGCACAAGCCCTGTTCAAGCGTTGACCGTGCTCTGCCGCGACGAGCAAGTCGACGCGGAAGTCCACGGCCGAGCGCCGCGAGGCTCGAGTGTCAAAGGCCGAGCTCTGTGAGGCCCGGGTGATCATCCGGCCGCCGCCCCTGGGGCCACCGAAATTTCCGGTCGGCTTCGGCAATCGGCAAGTCGTTGATGCTGGCATGCCGAGAGGTCATGAGCCCGGCGCCATCGAACTCCCAGTTCTCGTTGCCATAGCTGCGAAACCAGTTGCCTTCGCCATCGCGCCACTCGTACGCGAAACGCACCGCGATGCGCGCTTCGGAGAATACCCAGAGTTCCTTGACCAGGCGGTACTCGTGCTCGCGCTCCCATTTGCGCTCGAGAAAGGCCTGCGCCTGGGCGCGGCCCACCGGAAATTCGACCCGATTCCGCCAGCGCGTGTCCTCGCTGTAGGCAGCGGCCACCCGGACGGGATCGCGCGAGTTCCAGCCATCCTCGGCCAGCCGCACCTTCTCGGTGGCACTCGACAAGGTGAATGGGGGAAGGGGTGGACGTGTTTGCATGGCAAGTACCTTGGCGTGATTTAGAATTGGGTAGACAGACCTGTCTACACATCAAAGTCTATTGAACATATGTCTGCCTGTCTACGATCAATGCACCTGTCTGGCGTCGCCGGGATTTCGCCGCAAGACCGACCAGCCAGAGACCGGATCCTTCTGACCGCCCACGACTTGTTTTACCGGGATGGCGTGAGAGCGACTGGCATCGACCGCGTGATCGCAGAGGCGGGAGTGACCAAGGTCACCTTCTACCGCCACTTCCCCAGCAAAAACGATCTGATCCGCACGTTCCTGGCTTACCGGCATGAACAATGGATGGCGTGGTTCATCGAAGCCCTGGGTCGCCATGGCGCCGGGCGCGCCAGAAAAATCGAGGCACTCGTTCCTGCGCTGCGCGAATGGCTGGACGGCGACAACTATCGGGGCTGCGCATTTTTGAACAGTGTCAGCGAGCTCGGCGGAGTTTTGCCTGAGGTCATGGAGATCGCGCGAGCACACAAGATGGACATGACAACGCAAATCGAGAGGCTTATGCCTTCTTCGCGCCAGCGATCTATGAACGCGCAAGTCATTGCCCTGGCAGTGGACGGCGCGATTCTGCGGGCCCAGTACGATGAAACGCCGGACGGTGCCTTGAAGGCATTGCGATCGTCGCTGAAGATGATGACGCAAAGTCCGTCTTGATTGGCCGCCTGTGTGCCGCAGCCCGTTACGCTGTCATTGACTGCGACACCTGCAGCACTCCCGGCCACGACCGCCGAAAACATCTGGTTTGAGCTCAGAACGCGGTGCGCTCAGACGATGGAGGACGGAGCAAGGCCAGGCAGTCAGGCAGCAGCGCCATATCCAGGGCCGGCTCGTGCACACGCATTGGACCTATGCTTGGGACTTGCGCGCATTTCAAGCCCCTTGCGGCGAAGACACCCGCGCCGGACCAAGGAAAAACACATCCCGTGAGTTCGCCCACTCCCCACTCCACCCATCGAGGCCACGCCGGCTTGGCGCCCGCCACGCCGCCTTCCGCGGGGCCGCACGTGCCCGAAGACGATGCGATCGGCGCAGCGCCTGTCGGCGCCATCTACACCTGTCCCATGCATTCCGAGATCCGCCAGGATCATCCGGGCATCTGCCCCAAGTGCGGCATGGCGCTGGAGCCGCTGCTGCCCGATCTCAACGACGACAACCCCGAGCGACGCGACTTCCAGCGCCGCTTCTGGTGGACGCTGCCCCTCTCCATCGTGGTGCTGGTGCTGGCGATGTTCGGCCATCGGTTGCACCTCGTGGACACGGGCACGCAGACCTGGGTCGAGCTGGTGCTGAGCCTGCCGGTGGTGCTCTGGGCCGGCCGGCCTTTCTTCCAGCGCGGCTGGCAATCGATCGTCAACCGCAGCCCGAACATGTGGACGCTGATCAGCCTGGGCACGGGGGCGGCTTTTGTCTACAGCGTTGTCGCCACGCTGGCACCGGGCGTCTTTCCCGACTCCTTCGTCTCGATGGGCCGGGTCGGCGTGTACTACGAGGCGGCGGCCGTCATCATTTCGCTGACCCTGCTCGGGCAGCTGCTCGAGCTCAAGGCGCGCTCGCAGACCTCGGCGGCCATCAAGTCCTTGCTGGGCCTGTCCCCCAAGACGGCGCGGCGCCTGAAGGACGATGGCGGCGAGGAGGACATTCCGATCACCGACGTCCATGTGGGCGACCGGCTGCGGGTGCGTCCGGGCGAGAAGGTGCCGGTCGATGGCGTCGTGGTCGAGGGCAGCAGTTCGGTGGACGAATCGATGCTGACAGGCGAACCGGTGCCGGTCGACAAGCGCGAAGGCGACCGGCTCATCGGGGCGACGCTGAACACCAGCGGTGCGCTGGTCATGCGCTGCGAACGCGTCGGCTCGGAGACCGTGCTTTCGCAGATCGTGCAGATGGTGGCGCAAGCCCAGCGCTCGAAGGCACCGATGCAGCGCATGGCCGACAGCGTGGCGGGCTGGTTCGTGCTGACAGTGGTTGCCATCGCATTGCTGACCTTCTTCGGTTGGGGCCTGTTCGGTCCCGCGCCGAGCTGGATCTTCGGACTCATCAATGCGGTGTCGGTGCTGATCATTGCCTGCCCCTGCGCGCTCGGTCTGGCGACACCGATGTCCATCATGGTCGCGACCGGCCGCGGCGCAACGCAGGGTGTGCTTTTCCGCGATGCCGCCGCCATCGAGAACCTGCGCCGCGTCGACACGCTGATCGTCGACAAGACCGGCACGCTGACCGAAGGTAGGCCCGCCTTCGAGCGCGCCGTGCCGGCCGACGGCTACAGCGCCGACGAGGTGCTGCGCCTGGCCGCGAGTCTCGACCAGGGCAGCGAGCATCCACTGGCCGATGCGATCGTGCGGCAGGCGCGCGCGCAGGGCCTGGCCTTGGCGGCGCCTGAGGCGTTCGAGTCGGGCTCCGGTATCGGCGTGCGCGGCCAGGTGGACGGTCGCCGGCTGGCACTGGGCAACACCGTGCTCATGGAACAGGCCGGCGTACCGGTCGACGCTCTCGCACCGCAGGCCGAGGCCCTGCGCGCAGAGGGCGCGAGCGTCATGTACCTGGCCGCCGACGGCCGGCTGGCTGGACTGCTGGCCGTTTCCGACCCGGTCAAGGCCAGCACGCCGGAAGCCCTGGCCGCGCTGCATGCGGCCGGCCTGCGCATCGTCATGGCGACCGGTGACGGCCCGACCACGGCCCGGTCCGTCGCCGCCCGGCTGGGCATCGACGAGGTGCACGGCGAGGTCACGCCCGCCGACAAGCTGGCGCTGGTCGAGCGCCTTCAGAAAGAAGGCCGCGTGGTGGCGATGGCCGGTGACGGCATCAACGATGCCCCGGCGCTCGCCCGTGCGGATGTCGGCATCGCCATGGGCACCGGCACCGACGTGGCGATGAACAGCGCGCAGATCACGTTGGTCAAGGGAGACCTGCGCGGCATCTCGACGGCACGGGGCCTGTCGCAGGCCGCCGTCGACAACATGAAGCAGAACCTGTGGTTCGCCCTGCTCTATAACGGGCTGGGCGTGCCGCTGGCAGCGGGCGTGCTGTACCCGTTCACCGGGTGGCTGCTGTCGCCGATGGTGGCCGCGCTGGCGATGAGCCTGAGCTCGGCGTCGGTGGTCGGCAATGCTTTGAGGTTGCGCAAGCGGGCGCTCTGAGACCTGCTTTCACACTTCCGCTCCCAAGCCGATGGGCGCCGGCACCATGTTGACGATGCGCGTGAAGAGCGCCTGGTAAGGCGCGTCGGGCGTGAAACCGGTGAGCGGATCCCGATTGGCGCCGAAGGCCTCGTCGAGTTCACGCCAATCCTCTGGCGTGAGCACCTGTTCGGCCAGCGGCAGGATCTCGCGTTCTTCGAGTGCCATGTGTTCCAGATAGAAGTCGGTAAAACGCTCGACAGCGGATTCGAATTCCATCCGGCGCGACTCGCCCATCATCTCGAAGCCAAGCAGTGCGTGCTCCACGTTGCGGATCTTTCGTTCGCCGCGCGCGTGGTCGTCGTCGAGCCGATCCAGCAGTTCGCGCGCCATCGGTGTCCTGGCGCGCAGTCTGGGAAAGAGCAACTCCGTCTCCTTGCGGTGGTGGCGCTTCTCGGGAAACTCGTCGACGTAGAACAGCATGGCGCGGAGCACCGCGAAGTCGGGCAGCGTGCCTTTGCGGCGATGCTGCGCCAGCAGCAGGACGGTCGACCGCAGCATGGCAGCCAGCGCTGCGTGCTCCTGGCGAATGATCCGGATGGCGAGGTGTGGCATGCGTTTCTTTCGTTGCAAGCCACGAGGATCGCCGGTTCGGCGGACGATGCTTTTGTCGCAGATCAAGCGTTCGATCATTCGAACGTGACTTGATCTGCATCAAGGCGCTTGAAATGGCCGACCAGAGAATCGAATGACGCATGACCCCTCAAACGATCAAAGTCGCCTGTTCCAACTGCAACCTGCGCGAGCTGTGCATGCCGGTGGGACTTACCCGTGAGGAGCTGTCACGCATCGACGGCCTGGTGGCGACGCGTCGCAAGGTGAAACGCCGCGAAACGCTCTTTCGCAATGGCGAACGATTCACCTCGCTCTATGCGATTCGAACCGGGGTGTTCAAAACCCGGGTGGCATCGGAGGACGGTCGCGACCAAGTCACGGGCTTCCAGATGGCCGGAGAAATCATCGGGCTGGACGGCATCGTGAACGATCACCACACCTGCGACGCCGTCGCGCTCGAAGACGCCGAGGTTTGCGTGATGCCGTTCGACCGCATCGAGGCACTGTCGCGCGAGGTGCCTTCATTGCAGCGCCATGTGCACCAGATCATGAGCCGCGAGATCGTGCGAGAGCATGGCGTCATGCTGTTGCTCGGCAGCATGCGCGCCGATGAGCGGCTCGCCGCGTTCCTGCTGAACCTCGTGGAGCGCCTGCATGCGCGCGGGTTCTCGAAGTCGGAGCTGATGCTGCGCATGACGCGCGAAGAAATCGGCAGCTATCTTGGGCTCAAGCTGGAGACGGTGAGCCGCACCTTGTCGAAATTCGTCGACGACCACATCGTCGAAGTCGAGATGCGCCATGTACGCATCGTCGACCCCGATGCGTTGCGCAGGATGGTGAACCCGGCGGCTTGAAAACCGCGTCCGGAGCTGGGGCTGAGCCGGTGGCAGCTTGCGCACCGGAAGGTTGACGAGGGTCAAGATTCGCCCGGTGTGGGCGAGGCACATTGAAGGCCCACTTCTCTCGCACCCTTCCCGCCCTTTCGCAATGACTTCCATCGCCCCGGCACCAGACCTTCAGACTTCGGCGAGCAGCATCACGGCCGAGATGCTGGCGCGCTTCGACATCGCCGGTCCGCGCTACACCTCGTATCCGACGGCCGACCGATTCGTCGAGGCCTTCGGTGCCGATGACTACGGCGCGGCCGCACGACAGCGGCGGCTCGGGGCAGGCGCCCGCAGCCCCGTCTCGCTCTACGTGCACATCCCTTTTTGTGCGTCGCTTTGCTACTACTGCGCCTGCAACCAGATCGTGACGCGCCATGCCTCGCGCGGTCGCGAATACCTGCGTTACCTGGGCAAGGAAATCGATCTGCACGTGGCGCGCCTCGGGCCCGGCACGCCGGTGAGCCAGTTGCACCTGGGCGGTGGCACGCCGACCTTTCTCGGCGACGAAGAGCTGGCCGACCTCATGCGGATGCTGCGCGAGGCGTTCTCTTTTTCGGTTTCGGGCGAGTACGCGATCGAGATCGACCCGCGTACGGTCGACGCGGGCCGGCTGGCCCACCTGGCCCGCCTCGGGTTCAACCGGCTGAGCTTCGGCGTGCAGGACTTCGATCCGGCCGTGCAGCAGGCGGTCCATCGCATTCAGCCGGCGCAACAAGTGTTCGACCTGGTCGCATCGGCACGCCAGCTGAACTTCCGCTCGCTCAATGTCGATTTGATCTACGGCCTGCCGCGTCAGAGCGCCGCCTCGTTCGACCGCACACTGGCGCAGGTGTGCGAGCTGCAGCCCGACCGCATCGCGCTCTATGCCTACGCGCATCTGCCCGACCGATTCAAGCCCCAGCGCCGCATCGCGACAAGCGACCTGCCGTATGCCGCGGTCAAGGTCGACATGCTCGCGCGCTCGATCGCGGCACTCACCGAAGCAGGCTACGTCTACATCGGCATGGACCACTTCGCACGGCCCGGCGATGCGCTGGCCGTGGCCAAGCGCCAAGGCCGGCTGCACCGCAACTTTCAGGGCTACAGCACCCAGCCCGACTGCGACCTCGTTGCGCTGGGCGTCTCCGCCATCGGGCATGTGGGCGGCACCTACAGCCAGAACGCCAAGACGCTGGAGGAGTACTGCGACCACCTCGATCAGGGCCGCCTGCCGGTGGTGCGAGGGCTCGGGCTGTCGCGCGACGACGTGCTGCGGCGCGCCGTGATCATGGCGATCATGTGCCAGGGCCACGTCGACTTCGAGTCGATCGGCATCGCCCATCTCGTCAATTTTCGCGATCGCTTCGCCGCCGAGCTGGCCGCGCTGGGCCCGCTTGCAGCCGACGGTCTCGTGCGCCTCACCGATCACGATCTGAGCGTGACCGACACGGGCTGGTTCTTCGTGCGCGCGGTGGCCATGGTGTTCGATCGCTACCTTCAGACCGACCGCAAACGCGCCCGCTTCTCCCGAATCATCTGACGACGACCGGCACCTCGAAAGACCATGAAACAACTCTCCGAATGGGCGCCTGGGCAGGCAGACCGCACCGCCGACCGGCTCGCCTCCCTGGCCGCTGCGTCGGGCCTGCGCAATTGGCACCTGAAAGGTCGCGAACTGATCCCCGTCGTGCAAGGCGGCATGGGCGTCGGCGTCTCTGCGGGTGCCCTGGCCGGCACCGTGGCCGGACTGGGCGGCATGGGCACCGTGTCGTCCGTCGATCTGCGCCGCCTGCACCCCGACCTGATGGCGCGCACGGTCGACCTGCACGCGGAGGTCGACGCGGGCGCGTGCATCGACGCCGCCAACCTCGAAGCCCTCGGCCGCGAGATCGCCAAGGCGCGCGACATCGCCGGCGGTCGCGGCCTCATCGCCGTGAACGTGATGAAGGCGCTCACCGCCTGCGAAGCCTTGCTGCGGCATGCCATGGCCTGCGGCGCCGACGCCCTGGTGGTCGGCGCCGGCCTGCCGCTGGACCTGCCGGAGATCGCCCGCGAGCATCCCGACGTCGCGCTCATTCCGATTCTTTCCGATGCGCGCGGCGTGCAGCTGGTGGTGCGCAAATGGGAAAAGAAGGGCCGCCTGCCCGATGCCATCGTGATCGAGCATCCGCGCCTGGCCGGCGGGCATCTCGGCGCCTCGAAGATCGCCGACCTGACCGACCCGCGTTTCGACTTCGACGTGGTGCTGCCGCAAGTGCTGGCATTCTTCCGGAGTGTTGGCATCGAGGGTCGCATCCCGCTCATCGCCGCGGGCGGCATCGGCAGCCTGGAAGACATCCGGCGCCTGCAGGGCCTGGGCGCTTCAGCGGTACAGCTGGGCACCGCCTTTGCCGTGACCACCGAGTGCGACGCGCACATCGCATTCAAGCGCGTGCTGGCCGACGCGCAACCCGAAGACATCGTGGAGTTCACGAGCACGGCCGGACTGCCCGCGCGCGCCGTGCGCACGCCGTGGCTCGACAAGTACCTGCGGCTGGAACCGCAGCTCAGGGAACGGGCCCACAAGAAGGCGCATTGCACGATGCGCTTCGACTGCCTGGCACATTGCGGCCTGCGTGATGGCAACGCCGCCTGGGGCCAGTTCTGCATCGACAAGACGCTGGGCCACGCGCTCGAGGGTCACACCGCACAAGGCCTCTTCTTCCGCGGCGCCGGCCGGCTGCCGTTCGGCCGCGAGATCCGGCCGGTTCGGGAGCTGCTGCAAAGGCTGCTGGGGGGATAGACAGATCGACGGCACCCGCGCCACCGGAATAGCCGCGCGTCTCAGCGCACGGCGCCCGGAACACAGGCCCGGTCGTCGGCTGGATCGAATCGCAGCCCACGCAGGTGCAGCGCGAGAGCGGCGTCCATCGACTGCACATGCTTGGTGTACCAGCTGCGCAGCTGGCGCGCCATCTCGCGCACCTGCAGCAGACGACCTTCGCCCGCTTGCTGCAGGCCCTCGCGCATCACCTCGAGCACCACCCGGTGCTGCACGGCGTGTTCCTTGCGCGCGGCATAGCCGCTGGTCTGCATCCAGCGGTTCTCCCGCTCGAAGTTCCCGGTGGTGCAAACCACCAGCGCACGCCACGCCTCGGGCAAACGCTCGTCGTCGGCAGCGTCCACTGCGGACAAGCGCTCGACGAAGGCATCGTGATCCTGGTCCATAAAAGGCAGGTCCAGCGAAAGCGCCTGCGAGCATTGCGATGCAGCCATGTCGGTGTCCTCGACAGAAAACCTTGAGGCTAGGCGCGAAGACGCGCATCGGCTTTGACCTGCGACAACGAAGTCGAAAGCAAACACTCGATGCGCTGTCTGCGCCGCAATCGATGGCAGCCCGTCGGGCCGAGGCAGGTGCAGGTGCAGGCGCAGGCCTATTCGGCTTTGGCTCCGGAGAAGCGGATGATGTCCGCGTAGCGCGTGATTTCGCTTTCCATGAAGCGACCGCGGCGAGAGAGCATGCGGCCGTCCGTGCCTCCGTGGAGCGGCGGGTCGACGGGATCGTGCTGACCGGCACGCAGCACGACGAGGCCATGGTGTCGCTGCTGAAGAACGCCGGCGTGCCGGTGGTCGAAACGTGGAGTTTGAAGGGGCCCTTTCTGGACATGGGCGTGGGCTTCTCCCTGTACGACGCCGCGCACCAGATGGCGCAGCACATCCTGTCGCGCGGGTACCGCAAGGTGGGTTTCGCGGGACTGGAGCCACGCGACACGCTGCGCTTTCTGGAACGGCAGACCGGCTTCCAGGATGCGCTTCGCCAAGCCGGCCTGCGGCACGACCTTCTCGCTTTCGGCACGGAGTCGATGGGCTTTTCCGCCGGCAAAGTCGCGATGGAAAAACTGCTCGAGATCGAGCCCGGGCTGGACGCGATCTTTTGCGTGACGGACGTCGTGGCGGCCGGCGTGCTCTTCGAGTGCGTGCGCAGGGGCTGGAGCGTTCCTGGCAAATTGGGCATCGCGGGCTATGGCGACTACGAAATCGCATCCGAGACGTCGCCCAAGATCAGCACGGTCCGCTCTCCTGCCTATGAGATGGGCGTCGCTGCGGCCGATCTCGTCGTCGATCGGCTGACCACGTCGGTGTCGACATCGAAGGTGCTGGATGTCGGATACGAACTCATGCTCAGAGAGTCGCGCTAACGAAGCCCGCGTTCCCCACACGATCGGCATTCTCCAGCCAGCTCAGCGATCAATCTCCAGACTTTGCGACCATCCTGATCGCCAAGCATGACCTGTTTTTCAGCCGTCGACTTTCTCGTATTGCTCGATCTGACACGCATAGGTGCCCGGCTGGGTCGCGCATACCGAAGGGACTTGCGGCGAGCTGCTTGCGCAGCCGGCCAGGACGCACAGAAGTACGGCGCTTGCCGCTTTGATCATGATGAGTCTCCGAAGGTCAGACCTGCGCCAATGCAAAGGCGCATTGTGCAAATGAGCGATTTTCAATGCAATGAGTTCCATGCGCCAAGTCGGGCTTCGCCTCATTGGCCCTTTGGCCCTTTGGCCCTTTGGCCCTTTGGCATATCGCATTTGCCGAGAGTGTCCATATTGCCGAAGCCGGGCAACACTCGCACACTGTCTCGCACGCCAAAGCGCATTCGTGCGAAGCACGCAGATGCGCCACCGCAAACGGACAGGAGTTCACATGAGGACCGTCGCCTTCATCATCCTTCTTGCAATGAATGCGGGAGTGCATTCCCAAATACCCCCAAAACCTCCAACGATGCCGCCGACGATCCCGAGAGGCATGTCCGCTGAACAGTCGCCGACGAACGACCAGATACTTGCCCTGCTGAAGGCACAGACCTCTGCGATTCAGAGCATGGGGACGCAACTCGATGACATGGAGGCTCGGCTCGCGAAACTGGAAGACAAGGGCAAGAAAAAGTGACGGCCGAAGTTCAGGCAGCACTGCAAACACTGGGGAAGGCCCAGACCGCTGTGGACGGACTCTCCAACACCACCAATTGGACGCAGCCCTGGTCCCCGGGACTGGTTCAATTTCTGGCCGTGAGCGTTCTGGGCTTTTCGTGTCTGGTCCTCGCGATCTCCGCCGTCTTGCTGTGGCGGGCTCGCGCATCGGGCTTACAGGTCCTCCGGGTCGCCGGCGTCATCTCCATCCTGGCCTTCTCCGCGCTGCTGCTTGTCGTGGGCTATGACAATCAACAGTTGACCCCGATCATCGGACTGTTCGGCGCGATAGCCGGCTACCTTCTCGGCAAGGATTCCCCGCCGTCGCAAGGCAATGAGGCTCGACACAATGAAGCTTGATAGTGGGACGCGTCGCTTCGACCACTCCGAGCACCGTTCATCACGGTGTCATGGCGCATCGGACGCCAGTCGCGTTGCTTCCAGCCACTCCGCGAACAACCGCGCCTCGGGCGCCGCATCGGGCGCAAAGCCGTAGTAGTAGCGCTCCAGCGGCAGGCGCACATCCGGCAGGGGCGATGCCAATCGCCCCTGCTGGAGGTCATGGGCGACGAGCGAAGTCGAACCCATCGCCACGCCCAGCCCATCGACCGCCGCCTGCAGCACGAGGTGCATGTGATCGAACTGCAGGCGCCCGGCCGGCTTGAGTCTGACGAGGCCGGCGGCCCGTTGCCAGTCGTCCCAGTCGCTCTTGCGCGTGCGCGCCGACAGCAGCACGTGGGCAGCCAGACCGCGCGGCGAGTCGACGCCACGCGCCTTGAACAGCGACGGCGCGCCTACCACGAAGGCTTCGTCTTCCATGAAGGGCTGCACTTCGATCGACGGCGGCCAGCCCTGCAGGCCGCGCCGGATGACGATATCGAAGGCGTCCGTCACCTTGGCGGGCAAGGCGGTGCTGGTGATGACTTTCGGCTCGATGCCCGGGTACTGCGCGACGAAGTCCGGCAGGCGCGGGATCAGCCAGCGCACCGCGAACGAGGGCCGGACATTGATGCGCACCGCACGGGCAGGCGCACGCGCCAGCAGCGCGGCTGCAGCGCCGATCTGCGCCAAGCCGGCCGCCGCTTCGGCAAAGAAGGCCTGGCCTTCGCGCGTCAGGGAGACTTGCCGGATGCGCCGCTCGAACAGCGCAATGCCGAGGTGCGCCTCCAAACTCTTGACCTGGCGGCTCACCGCGCTGTGCGTGACGTGCAGTTCGACGGCCGCCCGCGTGAAGCTCTGGTGCCGCGCGGCAGCGACGAAGGCACGAACGGCATTGAGCGGCGGCAGGCGATCTGACATGCGTGCGATTTTTGCACGCATAGGCGTCCGGTAATGTCGGTTGCCGCGGGGCGACTCGCGCGTGCACGATGCACTCATGCCTCCTGCTGCTTCCGCGCTTCCCTTGCCCTTGCCTTCCCCGCCACTTTCTCCTTCACCCGCGACCGCAGACCAGGATTCGCGCCGCGCCGCCATCGCGCTCGGCACCACCTTGCCCGGCGACGTGGTGCTGTACCTGCTGCTGCCGATGTTTGCCGCGAACTTCGGCGTGACGCTGGCCGAGGCCGGCATGCTGCTCGCGGCGAACCGCCTGGTGCGCATCGCCGGCTATGGCTGGGTGGCGAAGTTCTATGCACGCCACGGAGACCGCCCGACCTGCATGCTCGCGGTGGTCGCCGCCACCTTGTGTTCGTTGGGCTATGCGACGCTGTCGGGCTTCTGGGCGCTGCTGCCGCTGCGGCTGCTCTGGGGACTGTCGTTCGCGGCACTCAACTTGGCCACGCAAGCCTTGGCGACGTCGGTGCCGCAAGGCGCTGCCGCGCGCTCAGGCCGGTCCCGCGCCTTCATCGCGCTCGGGCCCGTCATGGCCTTGCCCGCAGGCGCATTGCTGGCACAAGTGGCCGGCCCGCGGGCCATCTTCTTCGTGCTGGCCGTCGTCGCATCGAGCGGACTGTTCGCTGCCCGCAAGCTGCCCAGGCTCGCGCATCCCGGGCTCGTTGCGACACGTCCAGGGCCGCGCATGCCGACTGCACTGGACACCTGGTCGTTCCTGGAGGGATTCACGCTCGACGGGCTCTTCGTCATCGGTCTGGCCTTCCTCGGCAAAGACCTCCTGCCGGGCAGTGCCGTCGTCGCGGCGGGGGTGGTGCTGGCGCTTCGCTATGGCGCCGAGATCGTGCTCAGCCCGGTGGGTGGCCGCATGGCCGAACGCTGGGGCGCCGAGCGTCTGCTGGTGTCGATGTCGTTGCTCACGGCCGTCGCGCTGGTGGGCTTCGGCGCCGGCTGGCTGTGGAGCTGCGCTGCCGCCATCGTGGTGCTGCGCGCGCTGCAGCTGCCGCTGCTCGCGCCCATCGTGGCGCATCGCTTTCCCGGGCCGGGACGGGTGCAGGCGCTGGCGGCGCGATCGATCTGGCGCGACATCGGTGCCGGCACCGGGCCGCTGGTCGCCGGCCTGGCGCTGCCCATCGTTCCCTCGGTCTGGCTGTACGGAGCGGCTGCGCTGCTGCTGGCCCTCGCAGCGCTGGCATGTGGTCGCGACCGGCCCGCGCCGGCAGCCCGGCCCTGAACCGAACCCATCGGCATGCTCAGCTACACCGGCGGTCTGGTTCTTGTTGCTGCCCTGCTCCACGCGAGCTGGAACGCGATGCTGCACGGCAACCGCGACCGGTTCCTGTCCATGACATGGATGAGCATCGCCATCGCGGCAGTCTCCACACTCATCGTGCTGTTCGTGCCGTGGCCCACCGCCGCCGCTTGGCCCTACATCGTCGCGTCGGGGCTCGTACACATCGTCTACAACGTCAGCCTCGTGCGGGCGTACAGCAGCGGCGACCTGGGGCAGGCGTATCCGATCGCGCGCGGCTCGTCGCCATTGCTCGTCACGCTCGGTGCGGCGCTCTTCGCGCACGAGGCCATCGGTCCTTTGCACGCCTTCGGCATCGTCATGATTTCGGGCGGCATCATCGCGCTCGCATTGCAAGGCCAGCGCGTGTCGCGCTCGGGTGTGCTCGCTGCGCTCACGACCGGCGCGACGATCGCGCTCTACACCGTGATCGACGGCATCGGCGTCCGGTTGTCCAACGGCCAGGCGCTTACCTACACCGCGTGGATGTTCCTGTTCTATTGGCTGATGCCGGTGCTGTTCGTCGCCAGGCGTGGCCTTGCCGCGCTGTGGACGCCGGTGCGCGCGGCACCCATGGCGATCAGCTCATCGCTCGCGGGTGGCCTGGTGTCGATAGCGGCGTACGGTATCGTGATCTGGGCGATGCAGTCGGGCGCGATGGGCACGGTGTCGGCGTTGCGAGAGACCAGCGTGGTGTTCGCCGTGCTGATCGGGCGCGTGTTTCTGCGGGAAGCGGTGAGTGCAAACCGGTGGCTCGCGTGCATCGTCGTCGCAGCCGGTGCGGTTTGCCTGGGCGCATGATATTGCTCGGCCGGTAGCAGTCGAAGACCGTCAGCTGATAGGCCGCGCGTCTGGCGGCGACTCTGCAAGACGCTGGATGCGGGCGGCCGCGGCTCTCCCGTCGAGCAGGATGTCGAGCGCGCGACGAGGGTCGAACAGCATCACGCGCTGGTGCGGGATGCTGTGATCGTCGGCCAGCCTCTGCACCCGCTCGACGTAGTCCTGCAACTGGGCAAGCCAGCGTTGCAGCGACTGCAGATCCTCCGGCTTTGCATCGCTTGTCGACTCGCCGAGCCAACGGCTGTAGAGGCAGACTTTGGCGCAGAGGCAAAGGCCTTCGATCCATATTTCGAAGTGCCTGAATTCGAATGCGACAAGCCCGCGCAAAGAGTCGCCCGGCGATGCGGTGCCCTCGGCAATCTCTTCGCTTTGATCGATGAACGCGACCAGGGCGCGCGCGGCGGCCAACGCATCGTCCTTCTCGCGCACATACGTTGCGGCCCTCACGCGGTCCAGCGAGAGGTCGCCGGCGCGGTCCGGGGCCCAAGGCGTCAGGCTGTCGCGCACCTCCATGCCCCACCATGCACGCTCGATGCTGCGCGGCAGCATGCTGTTGTCGGCCGACACGAAACCGTTGATGTACGCAGCGTGCTGCACGACGGGCATCGTGCGGGCGAGCACGGCGGCCAGCCAGTGCGCCTGCGACGCCGCATGCCCATGTTCCACCAGCCAGCGGGTGCAGGCTTCTTCCGCATCGATGTCATGGCCCGCCGCCCACGCGGCAGCGGCGACCAGGTTGATCTCATTGAGCGTGTCCAGGCAATCCAGGTCGTTGATGCGCTCCCACTCGATCCGGAAAATGGCGCCCTGCACGCCGCATGCGCGCCAGTGCGCCATGCGCGGACGGAGATCGTCGAGGACCAGGCACGGCATGACGCCCCACCCGAAGAACTGGCCGAGCACGTCGTATTCAATCCATTGGATCCGGGCCAGCCGGCCGATCGCGGGGTTGTCGGGAAAGCCCAGATAGAAATCGTGCGGCATCGCCTTGATGCAGAAGATCACGTCTTGCGGCGAACGGTCTACCGCCTCGACCAGCCGCGCATGGTCTTGCGGCTTGTAGGCGAAATCGCGTACGGCGAGCTGCTTGCCATGGCGGCTGATCGGCGTGTGCAGCGTGGCGATCAGGCGGGCATACCAGTCGCTCAAGGGCTCGGACGCGCACAGGCTGCAACGGCAGCGGTTTTGTACGCGCGACGCACGGCTTTCCTGCGAACCGAAGCTGACGATCATGCCGGCGAGCAGCGGAAAATCGGTGAACAGTTCGTGCGTCTTGTGCCCGATGTACTCCGTCCAGAACGGCTCCGACGGGCAAAAAATGCCGTCCTTCACCACCTCCGGATGGATAGCGAGCACCTCGTCGGAAAAGCCGATTTCCTTCACGTTGACCCACACCGCGACGCCCGCGTCCGCGGCGAGTCCGAGCAGGTGCGTCAGGTAGGCGCGCTTGTTGAAGATCGCGTTCTCTCCGCGGCGTGAGGGCAGGTCGCTCCACAACGCATAGGGATCGAAATAGGCCCGCGGATAGACGACCTGATGCACCAGGTCGGACTCGTGCAGCACCAGCGTGTTGAGGCCATGGCGCTGCATGAAGGCGAGCGTTCGCACGACGCTGTGCCGCTCCCACATGCGCTGGCCATGCAGTTCGACCGCCCGCATCGGGAACGCGGACTCCGGGGACGCGGCTGCCTCCATCACGCCGTACCGACAGGCTCGCCGACGCGTTCGTCAACGAGCGCGAGACGCCGCCGAACATCGGCGGCAAGCGTGTCCGAACGCTTCGTGTCGAGCGTCCAGTACACGTAGTGCGGATAAGACGTGCCGTGCAGCGCGCCACGCACCTCCTTGCCGAACGCCAGCAGCGGTTCGCTCGTCGCATACGCGGCGGCCACGCTCGC
>JAQGMP010000078.1 GCA_028292285.1 Variovorax sp.
CCTGAACGTCCTGCAGCACGCCCGGCTTGGGCAGCGCCTCGGCAGCGGCCTTGAGGGACGAACCGGCCTTCATGTCTTCGTCCGAGTAGCCCAGTTCGATGCCCGGCTTGATGCGCTGGAAGGTCGACGGCGCCACGGCCAGGTAGCCCTCGGCCGCGTAGCCGTCGGCCACCGACCGGATGTGCGAGTTGACGCCAAAAATTTCCTGCAGCACCACGACAGCGCCCTTCGGCGTGCCCTTGGGCTCCGCCACATAGGCGGGGAAAGTGAAGCCGTCTTTGGCGGTGAGATCGATGAATTGACCCATGGTCATGCTCCTTTGCTGGATGGATTTTTATCAGAGCGCAGCGCCCGCTCGACGAAGTCGAGCCGGTCCTGGCCCCAGAAGATTTCGCCGTCGATGACGTAGCTCGGTGCACCGAAGATGCCGATGCCGATCGCCTCCTGCGTGTAAGCCTCGTAGCGTTCCTGCACGGTCTGGCTTTGCGACTGTTCGTTGCGTTGCTCCGGCAGGCCGCATTCGGCGACCAGTTCGGCCAGCACCTTCGGGTCGCCGATATTGCGCTCTTGCGCCCACACCGCCGCAAACACGGCGGCGCACAAGCGCATGGCAGGCTCGGTGCCGTCCTTGATGTCGACCGCGATGATCAGCTTGGCCGCGTCGTCGCTGGCCACCGGAAAGAACTTGGGCTTGGGATGCAGCGGAACGTCCAGGTGATTCGAATAGCGCGCGAGTTCGAGCAGGCGATAGGTCTGGCGTTGCGGCGCACGCTTGCCCAGTGGCAGGCCGCCCGACACGGGGTACACGCTGCCCAGGTCGACCGGCCGGACGCGCACCGTGGCGCCGGACGCTTTGGCGATGGCCGCAAAGCGCGCATGACCGAGGTAGGTCCATGGGCTCTGCGGCGCGAAGTAGTAGTCGATCGTGCGTGTCAAAGGTGTCTCCTCGTGATGTCGCGGTGATGTAATTGGTTTTTAACTGACGCGCAGCTTTTGTGCAGGAGGCAGGATTTGGAACAGGTGCTCTTGATCACCGGCGGCAGTCGCGGCATCGGCGCCGCCACCGCCCTGCTGGCTGCGCGACGCGGCTACGCCGTTGCCGTCAACTACGCCAGCCAGTCGCTGGCCGCCGACGAAGTGGTGCGCGCCATTCGCGCCGACGGCGGCACGGCGATTGCCGTGCAGGCCGATGTCGGCGACGAGACGCAGGTCATGGCCATGTACGAAAAGGTCGATGCCCAGCTCGGCCGGCTCACCGCGTTGGTCAACAACGCGGGCGTGGTCGATGTGCAGGCACGGGTCGACCAGATGTCGGTGGCGCGGCTCGAACGCATGCTGCGCATCAACGTGATCGGCAGCTTCGTCTGTGCACGCGAGGCGGTGCGGCGCATGAGCACGCGACACGGCGGCGCCGGCGGTGTCATCGTCAATCTGTCGAGCGCGGCGGCGCGGCTCGGTGGGCCGGGCCAATACGTCGACTACGCCGCGAGCAAAGGCGCCATCGACACCTTCACCGTCGGGCTTGCGAAAGAAGTGGCTGACGAAGGCATTCGCGTGAACGCGGTGCGGCCGGGCCTGATCGACACCGACATCCACGCCTCCGGCGGCCAGCCCGAACGCGCCGCCGAACTCGCGCCCGGCGTGCCGATGAAGCGCGTCGGCAGCGCCCAGGAAGTCGCCGAAGCGATCGTCTGGCTGCTGTCGGCAGAGTCCAGCTACACGACCGCAACGGTCCTCGACGTCACTGGCGGCCGCTGATGGCAACTCCCGCCATGGACCTGATCAAGCCGCTGATCACGCTGCTGGCGATCGTCAACCCGCTCGCCATCGTCCCGTTCTTCATTCACTACACACAGGAGTTCAACGAGGCGCAAAAGCGCCGCACCGTGATCGTGGCGTCGTTCAGTGCTTTCATCGTGATCGCGGTGAGTGCCATGCTGGGACTGCAGCTGCTCGGGTTTTTCGGCATCTCGATCGCGAGCTTCCAGGTCGGCGGCGGCCTGCTGCTGATGATGAGTTCGTTGTCGATGCTCAATGCCAAACCGGCGGAGCACAAGACGACCAACGAGGAAATCCGCGCGACGGAAGTGAAAGCGTCGCTCGGTGCGTCGATCGCCGTCGTGCCCTTGACCATTCCGCTGCTCACTGGGCCGGCGACCATGTCGACGGTGGTCATCTACGCCGAAAAGGCGAAGCACCTGTGGGAGCTTTTCGTGCTGGTCGGCTACGGCGCCGTCATCGCGCTGGCGACCGCCGCCGCCTTTTCGCTGGCCGAACCGATCGCCAAGGTGCTCGGCCGCACGGGCATCAACATCATGACGCGGCTGATGGGGTTGATCCTCGCGGCGCTGGCCGTCGAAGTGATGGCCGACGGCTTGGGCAAGCTGTTTCCGGTACTCTTGTCGCGCGGCACCTGAGGCGGTCCGCGGGCCAGTCGGCGGCAGGCTACCGCGGCAGTTGATCGACCCACGCGACCATTTCTGCAATCGCTGCATCGCTCGCCGCTGCCAGCGCCTTCACGCCGCCTGCGGCATCGCCGCTCGGTGCCGGGCGTTGCGCGACAAAGCTGCGCTGCCCCAGCACGCGGTCGCCGCCCGCCGTGCTCTGGACCAGCGTCGCGCGCAGGCGCACCACACCGAAGCTGGCGGCCGGCGATTCGAAGTAGTGGCTGAATTCGTCGAGCGTGACGCGCAGCGTGTCGGGCACCTTGCCGTCGCGGCGCGCGATGGTCGCACTTTCTTCCGGGCCGAGCACC
>JAQGMP010000086.1 GCA_028292285.1 Variovorax sp.
AGGAAGCCGGGGAAATCCACGCCGATGGTGCTGGGCCCACTGACGCGAAAATTGGCGGTCTGCACGAGATGCTCGCCAGTCATGCCCCACGTCACCTTGCCGCCCTCCATGCGCAGATACGTGCCATCGTCCAGCGCCAACGTGATCCTCTTCTTGGCCTTGAGGGTGACGCCGTCCTCGGTGGACTGGATCGTGATGGACTTCTCGCCCGTGATCTCGACACTGTTGTGCTGGGCTTGATGAATCAGCTTGCCTTCATTGGCGATGACGCGGATGTCGCCGGTGCGAGCGAACTGCCCGATGTCCTTACCGGCGGTATGCAGAATGGACTGGTCGGCGTAGTGCTGCTGGTTGTGGCCGGCCACAGTGTCGATGTTCAGGCCCGCGTATTGGGTGAAGTCCTTGGGCGTGACGCTGGCAATGCCAGCGGCGCCGCTGAGGGCCAGTACCGGCTGGCCCCCCTGCGCCTTGCCATGAGCATTGGCTTCGTTGCTAGCTCTATGCCCAAGAGCTTCGGCTGCTTCGCTCAAAGCCTGCTGCGGTGCGGTCTCGCGTACACCGGCTTCGCATTTGGTGGCTGCCTTGGTCAAATCCTTTGCGATCGCCAACGCCTGCTGGAGACAAGCAACGAGTTCATCGCGACTGAGCAGGCCACCGACAGCCTTCGAACGGCCATCGGTCGAGATAAGCATGCCCTTCTGCGTACGCACTGCTCCCCAACCATCGGTGCGCAGTTCGAAGCCTTCGCCGCGTTCGTCTTTGCGGCCAGCGTTGTCTTCCACCCGCGCCACATGGCCGAGGCTGAGACTGGAGTCCATGTGGTCGCTCTTGACCTGCGCTTGAATCTTGCCGTCGGTGTCGTCCAGCAGCACGTGGTTGCTGCGACCGGCCGCGCTATTGCCACCTTCTTTGGTCAATTCACGACTGCGAAAACCACTGAGTGCCGATTGGTCGGGCAAGCTCCAGGGCGGCTGGTTCACCTGGTTGTGAACGCGTCCAGTGCAGATCGGCAGATCCGGATCGCCACCGTAGAAATCGACGACGACCTCCTGGCCGATGCGCGGTACATGCATGCCGCCGAGTTGGTTGCCGGCCCAAGGGCTCGAGACCCGAAGCCAGCAGGTGCTGTTCTGGTTTTTCTGACCGATCCGGTCCCATGGGAACTGAACCTTGATGCGCCCCAGGTCGTCTGTCCAGATGTTCTGCCCCTCAGGACCGACGACGAGCGCCGGCTGCGGACCGCCCGTCTGCGGCTTGCGCCTCGTAAGTTCGGCACGCAGGGGTTCGGTGACTGGGTGGGCAGTCAGGTCGACCTGTACTCGCCATTGCTGCCGCCGATCGCTTTCAGCGCCGATGTTTTGACTGTCGAGCGCCGCATCCTCGATGAGCAGTTGGGTCTCGAGAATCAAGTATTCGGCGTTGGCGCTCTGGCGTGGATGCTTTTGGAGCTTGAAGGTGCAGCCGGGCACCATGCCGCGCAGGTTGCCGCTCGCTCGGGCTCGCGATCCATGGGTACGCAAGTTCTGCATGCGCAAGAGGGCGAGCTTGCCTCCTTCAGCCGCGCCGTCGTTGCCGCCCGTAGCGCCGGCCCTGGGCTGGGCGTAGTGACTACCGGATTGGCTCGCATGCCACTCATAAATCTCTTGGTCGGCCTGACCACTGAGACGGGGGTCCGCCCGCGCCACTGCCAACTCCGACTTTGGACGGGTGTAGTCGAAATCGCGGGCGGCATAGCGGCCGCTGGTCAAATGGTTATGCGGCGCGAAGGCATGGATGTACTCCGCGTTGACCTTCCATCCTGGGGCGTGATACTCAACGGTTTGGTATGCGGCGCTGTCGTTTGGCTTGTAGGAACCCATGGCGTCGGAAAGCACCAATCGGTGTTTGTCGCCAACATGCTCGAAGTGGTAACTGATGCCCCATTCCTGGCACAGACGCTCGAAGAAGGCGAAGTCGGACTCATTGAATTGGACCTGATAGTCACGAGTCGGATACTGCTCGTACAGGCGTTTGTCGACGGAGAAAGCATAGTCAGCCAAGAGTTCATCGAGGATGTCGACAACCGTCTTGTCCTGGAAGATCTTGCAGTCGGTGGTGAGTGTGGCCAAATGAAGCCAGGGCCGCAGGGTCAGGCGATATTGGATGTGGCGACCTTCCTCACCCCATAGTTGAGCATCGGTAATAAGGGCGCTGATCTGGCGCGTGCCGGCGCCGATGCGGTCGGAGCCAGCGCCTATCGCGCCGGGAATGAATTCACCAGCGCCATCGAGTTCGATCGTGCAAGTAATTTCGCGTCCGATGAAGCTGTCCAGATCGAAGTCTGCGGCCTTCGAGGCGCCGATGTTCAGCGCGTCCGGGGTCTTGAGCAGCAATTCATACTCGAAGAGACTGTTGACACCCTCGCGACCGACTAGGCGAACCGGCTCTAATGCAGGCCGGCCGAGTACGACCGGAATGGCGCTGCTGCTGATTTCGAGCGTGCGCGCTGATAGACCGCTGGTGACGGACATGAAGATTCCCCCTGAGAATGACCCGGCAGATGACTGCTCTGCCGGATTATGAGAGGGGCTTCAAAAGGAAAGTGTGGACGAAATGTGACTTCGCACCGGGAACCACATGCCATGTGAACAAATGCACGGATGCGAACGAGGTGGTGGATTTGCAGCTCGATGTTTCGACTGCTGGCGACGAGAGGCACGACAAACGGTTTCAAAAATCCGCTCTGCGAGCCGATCAAACAAAAAAACGGCCTAGCGAGCAAACCCGCTAGGCCGTTGATCTGATCTGATATTTTGGTCGGTGTGAAAGGATTCGAACCTTCGACCCCTTGCACCCCATGCAAGTGCGCTACCAGGCTGCGCCACACACCGAAGCCTGCAATTATAGCGGCCCGGTTTCAGCGGCCGAAGGAGAGAAGCTCGCGAATTTCGAAGAGTTCGCGGCGCAGCAAGACGAGCTGTGCGCGGTTGACCAGCATCGGTGGGTTCGTGTCGAGCGCCTGCTGCAGTACGACGGCGGCGTCGAACTCTTCCTGATCGATTTCGACCGCTTCCATGCCCTCCAGCGGCACCTCGCCGGCCTTGCGTTTGTCGCGCTCGGTTTGCACCAGTTCCTGCAGCTTGTTGCGGGCGCCGCTAATCGTGAAACCCTGGTCGTACAGGAGGTCGCGAATGCGGCGGATCATGAGCACCTCGTGGTGCTGGTAGTAACGGCGGTTGCCGCGGCGCTTCATCGGGCGAAGCTGCGTGAACTCCTGTTCCCAATAGCGCAAAACGTGGGGCTTCACGCCGCAGAGTTCGCCCACTTCACCGATGGTGAAGTAGCGTTTGACAGGAATAGGCGGGAGCGTTTTCTCCATTGAAATCAAGACGGTGCCGGGGGAAGCTCAGAGGTTACTCCACGCGCACGCAGAGCCACAAGAACTATTCGGCGCCAACGCTCCACTCGACCTCTTTTGCGCCACTGCCTTCATCTTCGGCGGGGACGATGCTGCCGTGAATCTGCTCCTTGAGCTTGGCGCTTGCGTGAAACGTCGCCACGCGGCGCGCGCCGATCGGAATGGCCTCGCCGGTACGGGGATTGCGCCCGGGCCGCGGTGCCTTTACGCGGATCTGGAAGTTGCCGAAGCCCGAGATCTTGACGTCGGTCCCTTCGATCAAGCTGTTGGCGACCAGATCGAAAAACGCCTCGACCATGTCTTTCGATTCGCGCTTGTTGAGACCGATCTGTTCGAACAGCAAGTCGGCCAGATGCGCCTTGGTCAGGGCCGGCGTTTCGAGAGCTTCAAACGTAAATTCCATGGCGTCGATCATCCACGCAAACGCGCGCCGAGCTTTGCAGAAAGTTGATCGACGATGGCGCGCACCGCCGGATCGACTTGCTCGTCGGTCAGTGTCGCGTGTTCGTCATGAAAAGTCAGGCGCACCGCCATGCTCTTCTCGCCCGCCGCAAGGCCCGCCGAAGTCGGCAGTGCGCCATCGCGCGCGGCCTGTGGCCGGTAGATGTCGAACAGCGCCGCATCGCGCAGCAAGCCGCCCGTCGACGCCGATTCGATCGCCTGCGACAGCGCCGCGAAGCTCACCGCCTCGGCCACCACCACGGCGATATCGCGCTCCACCGACTGATGCTTCGGCACGGCCTGCGCCACCGGAACCTGGCGTGCGGTGACCGCGTCGAGGTCGAGTTCGAACAGCACCGGCGCTTGCTGAAACTCCCACTGCTGACGCCACCGCGGGTGCAACTCGCCGACCACGCCGATGGCCTTGCCGTCGATGAGCACGCGTGCCGCACGGCCCGGATGCAATGCAGGATGTTCGGTGCGCTCGAACGTGGGCGCCAAGGGTGCCAGCAACGCTTCGAGATCGCCCTTGACGTCGAAGAAGTCGGCGCGCGCCGGCTTGGCATCCCAGCGCGCAGCCTGCGCGTCGCCCCAGGCCAGGCCCGCAACGCGCATGGGTTGGTGGATGCCTTTGACAGTGGTGTCGGTCGTCACGACCGACGCATCGCGCAGAAACACGCGGCCGATCTCGAAGACGCGCGCGGCCGACGCCTTGCGATCGAGATTGAACTTGAGCACCTGCAACAGCGAGCCGAGCAGTGACGAACGCATCACGCTCATCTGGCTGGCGATCGGATTGAGCAGCTTGATCGGCGTCGCATTGCCAGCCAGATCACGCTCCCAATCGGCTTCGACAAAGCTGAAGTTGATCGTTTCCTGGTAGCCCAGCGAAGCGAGCCGATGCCGCACGGCGAAGCGGCTGCGTTGCGCTTCGGTTTGTACGCGCGCCGTGATCGGCGCGAGCGGTGGCGTCGTCGGCAAGTTGTTGTAGCCGATGAGGCGCGCAACCTCTTCGATCAGGTCTTCCTCGATGAGGAGGTCGAACCGATGCGGCGGCGGCGTGACGACCAGCGTGCCATCGCCCTCGGTGAGCGCGAAGCCGAGTCGGCTCAGCGCATCGGCACACTGCGCCTGGGTCAACGGCATGCCGATGACGCGCGCCGCGCGCGCAACACGCAACGTGACGGGCTTCGATTCGGGCAGGCGCAGCGTCTGGTCGTCGGTCGGTCCGGGTTGACCACCACAGATGTCGACGATCAACTGCGTGATGCGTTCGATGATCTGCACGGTGCGGCTCGGATCCACGCCGCGTTCGAAACGATGGCCCGCATCGGTCGAGAAATTGAAGCGGCGCGAACGGCCCTGGATCGCATCGGGCCACCAGAACGCGGCCTCGACATAGATGTTGCGCGTGCCGTTCGACACCGCGGTGGCGTCGCCGCCCATGATGCCGGCGAGCGACTCGACTTCGCGTTCATCGGCGATCACGCCGACCTTGTCGTCGACGGTCACGGCGTTGCCATTGAGCAGCTTGAGCTGCTCGTCGGCACGCCCCCAACGCACGGTGAGCCCGCCGTGAATCTTGTCGAGGTCGAAGATGTGCGTGGGCTGGCCGTACTCGAACATCACGTAGTTTGAGATATCGACCAGCGCAGTGACGCTGCGTTGGCCGCAGCGAGCCAATCGGTCGACCATCCACGCCGGCGTATTCGCGTCGGGGTCGACGCCCTTCAACACGCGGCCAGAAAAGCGGCCGCACAGCTCGGGCGCTTCGACCTTCACGGCCAGCTTGCTGTCATGCATCGGCATGACGGCGGGCGTCGCGGGTGTCTTGAGCGGCGCACCGGTCAACGCCGAAAGCTCGCGCGCCACGCCGTATACGCTCAGGCCGTGCGCCAGGTTCGGCGTGAGTTTGAGCGTGAGCAGGACGTCATCGAGCTTGAGCACATCACGCACGTCGGCGCCGAGCGGCGCGTCCGCCGACAGTTCCAGCAGGCCGCCGTGGTCTTCACTGAGTTGGAGTTCGCGTGCCGAGCAGAGCATGCCTTCGCTCTCCACACCACGCAGCTTGCCGAGTTTGATCAGGAAGGGTTTGCCATCTTCACCAGGTGGCAGTTCTGCACCGACCAGCGCACATGGCACCTTGATGCCGACGCGCGCGTTGGGTGCGCCGCAGACGATGTTGAGCAAGGCGCCCTGCCCCACGTCGACCTGGCAGACCTTCAAGCGGTCGGCGTTCGGATGCTGCGTGGCTTCCTTGATTTCGCCGACCACGATTTTGGTGAAGGCAGGCGCAGCGGGGCGGCGCTCTTCGACTTCGAAACCGCCCATCGTGAGCGTGTCAGCCAGCTCGATGCTGCTGAGCGGCGGGTTGCAGAACTCGCGCAACCAGGACTCGGGGAATTGCATCTCGTCGTACTCGTTTTGTTTATTGGAACTGCGACAAGAAGCGCAGGTCGCCGTCGAAGAAAAGGCGCAGGTCGTTCACGCCGTAACGCAGCATCGCGAGCCGGTCCGGCCCCATGCCGAAAGCGAACCCGATGTATCGCTCCGGGTCCAGCCCCATGTTGCGCACGACGTTCGGATGCACCTGACCGGCCCCTGAGACCTCGAGCCAGCGACCGGCCA
>JAQGMP010000431.1 GCA_028292285.1 Variovorax sp.
GCCGCCGCCGGCTTCACGCTCATCGAGTTGATGGTCGCCATCGCGGTGATGGCGCTGCTGGCGATCATGAGCTGGCGCGGGCTCGACGGCATGAGCCGCGCGCAGGAGCAGAACCGCGCACGCGGCGATGCCGTGCTCACGCTGCAGACCACCCTGTCGCAGTGGAGCGCCGATCTCGATTCCACGATCGCCCTGTCGCAGACCCATCCGATCGACTGGGACGGCCGCACGTTGCGCCTGACGCGGCGCGGGCCCGATCAGGCGCAGCCGGTCGTGTACGTGGTGGCGTGGACGGTGCGCAACGACACCGACGGCGTCCAGCGCTGGCGCCGCTGGCAATCCGCCCCGTTCGTGACGCGCACCGAATGGCAAATGGCGTGGGACCGGGCCGCCAGCTGGGCGCAAGACGGCGGCAGCGACGCCCGCGGTGCCGACGTCGCGCTGATGCCGCTGCTGAACTGGCAGCTCGCCTACTTCCGCGACAACCTCTGGACAGCGGCGGTCACCAGCGAGGCGCTGGGCACCGAGAACCCGGTGCCCGACGGCATTCGCCTGGTGCTCGACCTGCCGCCCGGCCCGGCGCTCGCCGGCCAGCTGGTGCGCGACTGGGTTCGCCCGACCGCCAACGTGCCCAAATCGTGACGGCCCGTTCGTCTTCGCTTTCCATGGTTCGCCAGCGTGGCGCGGCACTGCTGGCGGCGATGCTCACGGTCACGTTGGTCGCGACTTTTGCAGCCGCTGCGCTGTGGCAGCAATGGCGCGCCACCGAGGTCGAAGCGGCAGAGCGCGGCCGCGTGCAGGCGGCCTGGGTCCTGATCGGCGCGCTCGACTGGTCGCGCCTCATCCTGCGCGAAGACGCGCGCGCCGGCGGCCCCGATTCGCTCGCCGAACCGTGGGCGGTGCCGCTCGAAGAAGCGCGGCTGTCGAGTTTTCTGGCGGACGACAAGAACATCGCCAGCGATGCGCTCGAAGGGCTGCCCGACGCCTTCTTGTCGGGCCGCATCATCGATGCGCAATCGAAGCTCAACGTGATGAACCTGGTGTCGGGCGGCAAGCCGGTGCCGGCCTCCGTGGCGGCATTTTCGAAGCTGTTCGAATTGCTGGGCCTGCCGGCGCAGGAGGTCGGCGTGCTGACAGCCAATTTGCAGCGCTCGGCACCGATCACGATTTCAGCCACGGCTGCCGGCGCCTCGTCGACGCCCGGTGCCGTGATCGCAGCGTCTATCCCGACGACGCCGGCGACGCCCGCCCCAGGCAGCACCGACAGTTCCGGCAACGCCGCAACGACCGCGGCAGGCGCCGGCACCACCGGTACCAGCGATCCCAGCGGCCCGCTTCTGCCCCAGCGCACGGGCCAACTCGTGTGGCTCGGCCTGTCGCCTTCGACCGTCGCCGCGATCTCGCCCTATGTGACGATCCTCCCCGTCGGCACACCGCTCAACCTCAACACCGCCACCGCCGAAGCGCTCTTCGCGAGCGTGCCGACGCTCGATCTGGCGGGCGCCAAGCGGCTGGTCGCGCAACGCACCCGGAACCCCTTCAAGAGCGTGGCCGATGCGGCTGCCCTGGTGCAGCAAGGCTCGTCCGAGTTCAACGACATCCAGCACAGCGTCAACACCCGATTTTTCGAGGTGGAAGGCCGCTTGCGCATCGATCGCACTTGGGTCGAAGAGCACTCTTTGCTCCAGAGAGACGGCGTCGACGTGCGGCTCGTGTGGCGCGAACGTGGCGCCGGCGCCACGACCGTGGCCGCAAACCCTGAACGCTGAGGCTCCTGTCACGTTTCTCAGGTAAAAAAAGGCAAAGCCCCTCGCCATGGTTGCGGGCGGCGCTATCAAATCTGTAGCGATATCCGTCGGTCCCCTCCTACAATGGACGCCCTGTTTCCACTGTCGATTCATGCCCCAGTTACTCGTTGTTGCTCCTCTCTCGCCCGCCTCGGCCAGCGCTGAACTCGCTTGGGCCGCGTGGTCCAACGACGGCCGGCGGATGCGCGCGCAGGGCAGCGCACTGGCGGCTTTGCTGCCATCGAGCGACGAAGTGACCCTGTGCGTGCCGGCTGCGATGCTGTCGTGGCACCAGCTCACGTTGCCGCCGGGCAGCCTGAGCGGCGCGGTTCGCCTGCGATCGGTGCTCAACGGCCTGCTCGAAGACCGGCTGCTCGACGAGCCCGAGCTGCTGCACTTCGCGCTCGAACCCGGCGCGCGCGCCGGGGCTTCGGTCTGGGTCGCCGCCTGCAATCGCATCTGGCTGCGCAGCTGGGTGCAGACGCTCGAAGCTGCCGGCCGCCGCATCTCGCGCATCATTCCCGAATTCACACCGCAGCCTGCAGGCGCACCGGCGATGCTGGTTGCCACCGGCGAACCCGGCGCTGCGCAACTCACGGTGTGCGACACGGCGGGCGTGTCGGTGTTGCCGCTCGACAGCGCCAGCCTCGCGCTGATCGGACAGCTGCCCGAAGGCGCCGCCTTGCTGGCCGAACCCGGCGTGACCGAACTGGCCGACAGCCTCTTCAACCGCCGCGTGCCGATCGTCAAACCTGCAGCGCGCTGGATGCAGGCCAGCAATTCACCTTGGGACTTGGCGCAGTTCGATCTCGCCTCGACCGGCCGAGCCCGCGCGAGCAAAAAACTCGCGTCGATCACGCAGGCGCTGCTGCATGCGCCGCGCTGGCGAGCCGCCCGCTGGGGCGCCGTGGTGCTGGTGCTGGCGCAGCTCTTCGGCCTCAACGCCTGGGCCTGGAAAGAACAGAGCGCGCTGGACGCCAAGCGCAGCGCGGTGCGCACGGTGCTGACGCAAACTTTTCCCTCCGTACAACTGGTGGTCGACGCGCCGTTGCAGATGGCGCGCGAAGTGGCGGCATTGCAGCAGGCGACGGGCGGCGTGGCCGGTGCCGACCTCGAGCCGATGCTCGGTGCACTGGCCGCCAGCCTGCCGCCGGGACGCGTGCCCACGGCGCTCGACTACAGCGCCGGCCAGCTGCGGCTGCGCGGCCTCGGCCTGCAGCCGAGCGACGAAAACGCGCTCGCATCGACGCTCTCGGCACGCGGCTACAGCGCCCGGCTCGAAGGCGACCTGCTGCTGGTGCAGGCGGAGGCGGCTCGATGACGTGGCTCGACTCCGTCAACGAGCGCTGGCAGGCGTGGTGGCCCGAACTGCCGCCGCGCGAGCAACGGCTGGTGATCATCGCGGCGACGGTCGTCATCGTCGCGCTGCTCTGGTGGATAGCGCTCGCTCCGGCACTCCGAACACTGGCCTCAGCGCCCGCCGAACACGCGCAACTCGATGCCCAGCTGCAGCAGATGACCACTTTGCAAACGCAAGCCCACGCGCTGCAATCGCAACCGCGCTCCAGTCGCGACGATTCGCTGCGCGCGCTCGAAACATCGGTCCGGCAAAGCCTCGGCGCCAACGCGCAACTGCAGACGGCGGGAGCCAACGAAGGCGTGACCGTGCAGGTGCGCGCGGCGCCCGCCGAAGGCTTGGCGCAATGGTTCGGCCAGGCACGCAGCAATGCACGCGCCGTGCCGCGCGAGGCGCATCTGACGCGCGCCCCCGGCAACGGTGGCGCCGCACCCGGCACCTTCGGCCAGACCGGCTCGCCCAACGCATCTGCAGCGGCCGCTGCGGCCGCCGAAGCAGCCAAGGTTCGCTGGGACGGCACCCTGGTCATGAGCCTTCCGGCACGCTGATTGCGTCTTCGATCGCATCGTCCAACACCATGGCCACCCGACCCCGCCCCACCCTCGCTCCCGAGACCGCCGCCATCGGCTGGCGCTGGGCGTTGCTGGGCATCGTGCTCGGCATTGCGATGGCCGTCGCGCTGTTTGCGCCGGCGCGCTGGCTGGCCGCCAGCCTCGCGCAATGGAGCAACGGGCACCTCCAACTCGTCAACCCGCGCGGCACGGTATGGAACGGCACGGCCGGCGTCGTGTTCTCCAGCGGCGGCGGTGGTGCGCAGTCGATCTCGCTGCCGGGCACGCTGGCCTGGACATTGCGGCCGCGCTGGAATGCCATCGCCGGCGCGCTCGACATTCCGTGCTGCGCAGCGCAGCCCCTGCGCTTTGTTGCCGCCCCGCATGCCAACGGCGTACAGGTCGACTGGCAGGACGGCCAGTCGCGCTGGCCTGCCGCGCTGCTGAGCGGCTTCGGCGCGCCCTGGAACACACTCAAGCCCGAAGGCGTACTCGACCTGTCGACCCGCAGCTGGTCGATGCGCTGGGACGGCCCGCAGCTGGCGATGGCCGGCCGCGCCACGCTGGCGGCCACCGACATTTCATCCAGCCTGTCGACGCTGCGGCCGATGGGTAGCTACCAGTTGCTGCTCGACGGCGGCCCGGCGCCGACGCTGCTGCTCACCACCCGTGAAGGCAGCCTGCAGCTCAGCGGCAGCGGCCGCTGGAACGGCAAGGCCTTTCGCTTCGACGGCGAGGCCAGCGCCGCCGCCGGCCGCGAAGACGCCCTTTCGAATCTTTTGAACATCATCGGACGGCGCACCGGCGCACGTTCGCTCATCACTTTGGGTTGACCATGAAGCACTTGTCTTCGCATGGCGTTCGCGTCGGTCTGGTCGCACTCGCGGCACAGATCCTGATCACGGCCTGCATTCCATCCGCGTTCGCGCAAGACGCCTCGGGGCCGCGCCGCGGCGAACCGATCACGCTCAACTTCAACAATGCCGAGATCGAATCGGTGGCGCGCACGCTGGCCGTGGTGACGGGGCGCGACGTGGTGGTCGATCCACGCGTCAAGGGCACCATCAACCTGCAGACCGATCGGCCCATTTCGCCGGCCGCCGCCTTCAACCAGTTCGCCGCGGCGCTGCGGCTGCAGGGCTTTGCGATCGTGCAGGCCGACGGCCTCTACAAGATCGTTCCGGAGGCCGATGCCAAGCTGCAGAGCAGCGCAGTGACAACCTCGACCAGCGCCACGCAGACGCTCTCGGGCAACCAGATCGTCACGCAGGTTTTCAAGCTCAACTACGAGTCGGCGGCCAACCTGCTGCCGGTGTTGCGCCCGCTGATCGCGCCCAACAACACGATCAACGTGAACCCCGGCAACAACTCGCTGGTGATCACCGACTACGCCGAGAACATGCGCCGCCTGGCGCGCATCGTGGCAGCGCTCGACGTGCCCAACGCGGGCGACGTCGACATCATTCCGCTCAAGCATTCGGTCGCCACCGACCTGGTGCCGCTGGTCACGCGGCTGCTCGAAGGCACCGGCTCGCAGGGCACGGCGCCCGGCACGGTCGACGCATCGTTTCGCACCACACTGCTGGCCGAACCGCGCAGCAACGCGATCATCGTGCGGGCCGCCAATCCGGCGCGAGCACAGCTCGTGCGGACGCTGGTCGACAAGCTCGACCGGGCGCCCATCGACAGCGGCAACGGTGCCGCCGGCAACATCTACGTCATCTATCTGAAGAACTCCGACGCGGTGAAGCTCGCCGCCACGCTGCGGGCCGCGTTGTCGACCGAAGCGCGCGGCGGCAGCGCGGCCGGCGCGTCGTTTCCCAACGCAACGGGCGTGCAGCCGGTGTCGCAAGTACAGCCGGCGCAGGCCGGAACGTCCGCCGCCAACACACCGCTCAACAACGCCAACCAGCCATCGACCGGCGGCCAGATCCAGGCCGACCCGTCGACCAATTCGCTGATCATCACCGCGGCCGAACCGCAGTACCGGCAGATTCGCGCCGTCATCGACAAGCTCGACAGCCGACGTGCGCAGGTGATGATCGAAAGCCTGATCATCGAAGTCAGCGCGACCAAGGCGGCGGAGTTCGGCATCCAGTGGCAGAGCGCGCTGGGCAGCGGCGGTACCAACGTCGGCGTGGCCGGCACCAACTCGAGCCTGGGTGGCCAGAACATCATCGACCTGGCCGTCGGCATCGCCACCAAGAATGCCGCGGCACGTCCTTCGACCGGCTTCAACTTCGGCATCGGCCACAAGATCAACGGGCAGTACGTGCTCGGCTTTCTCGCGCGTTTTCTTGAAAGCAACGGCGAAGGCAACACGCTGTCGACGCCCAACTTGCTGACGCTCGACAACGAAGAAGCCAAGATCGTGATCGGCCAGAACGTGCCCTTCGTGACCGGGCAATACGCCAGCACCAACGGCAACACCTCGACGATCAATCCGTTCACCACGGTGGAGCGCAAGGACGTCGGCCTCACGTTGCGCGTGCGGCCGCAAATCAACGAGAACGGCACCGTCAAGCTGGCGATCTTCCAGGAAGTGTCGAACGTCGATCCGGCGACGCGCACCGACATCAACGGCCCGACCACCAACAAGCGCTCGATCGAATCCAACGTGCTGGTCGAAGACGGCAGCATCGTCATGCTCGGCGGCCTGCTGCAGGACGACTATTCGCGATCGAACGAAAAGGTGCCGCTGGCCGGCGACATTCCGATCATCGGCAATCTGTTCAAGAGCGAAACGCGCTCGCGCAACAAGACCAATCTGATGATCTTTCTGCGGCCGGTCGTGATCCGCGACGGCGCCGCCAACGAAGCCTTTGCCTACGACCGCTACGACGCGATCCGTGCCCAGCAAATCGCCATTCAGCCGGAGAGCAATGTGGCATTGCGCGGCGTGAGCGATGCGCCGGTGTTGCCCGAACTGCCGCCATCGAAAGCGAACAACGACCGCATCGAAGGCACCCGCCTCGTGCCCCCGCCGATGGCCCGCGAGGACTTCAAACCGGTCGCACCCAGCCCGTTGCGCGGCGCCTTGCCGCCGACCGCCGACCCGGTGAC
>JAQGMP010000101.1 GCA_028292285.1 Variovorax sp.
CGGCCGGCCCGACCGAACAAGCGGCGCTGACCCCGCCGCGTGAATCATCCGACCGGCTGACTTGCAACCGGTCGAAGTGCGCGCCATCATGGAAGAACGCCTAGGGCGATCCATCTCGGGCGATCCAGGAAAGGAACGCGATGAACGCAATGAAACCCGCCGCCGAACTCGCCGCTGCAGCCAGCAAGCCGTACCCCAACGACAGCGCCGACTACCGCAAGGCGCGCACCGCATTGCTTGCCGAAGAGATCGAGCTGCGCCGACACATCGAACGCGTGGCGGCACAACGCCGTGCCTTGCCACCGGGCGGCGAAGCGCCCGACTACGGCTTCAGGGACGAGAACGGCACGACCGTCAAGCTGGCCGATATGTTCGGCCCGCACGACACGCTCGTCACCTACTTCTGGATGTTCGGCCCCGAGCGCAAGCAGGCGTGCCCGATGTGCACATCGTTTCTCGGCGCCATCGATACGCCGGCGCGCGACATCTCGCAGAAGGTGGCGGTGGCCGTCATCGGCCGTTCGCCGGTCGAGCGGCAGTTGGCATTCGCGCGTGAGCGAGGCTGGCGCAACCTCAAGTTCTACGCGACCATCGGCGACGATTTCGCGCGCGACTACCGCGGCCTCGCACCCGACGGCAACGAGTGGCCCGCCCTCGACGTCTGGGTCAAGCGCGACGGCAAGGTGCTGCACTTCTGGGGATCGGAATTGGGCGGCACGGCGGACCCCGGCGAAGACGCACGCGGCGCGCCGGACCCGACGCCACTGTGGAACATCCTGGACCTGACACCGGCGGGGCGGGGCAGCGACTGGTATCCGAAGCTGGCGTATTGAGCGGGCGTAAAAAGGGCGCAAGGGGCGTGAGCCTGCGGACAGGCGGTCGAAGACGGCGAAGCTGGGATAAACCCGGCTTACGTTCGCAAACCGATCGCACGCGTTCGATCATCGATCAACGTGGCGTGGCCGACCTTGTGGTCGAGCGCGCACTTTTCTACAGTCGCAGTCATGCACTCGCACATCACGCACGACTGACCACACATGCACCGCTCTATCGCCACCGTGTCCCTGAGCGGCACATTGCGTCAAAAACTCGAAGCGATTTCCGCCGCAGGCTTCGACGGCATCGAGCTGTTCGAGAACGACTTCATCAATTTCAACGGCAGTGCCGCCGAGCTCGGCCGGATTACCAGAGACCTGGGACTGTCGATCGATCTGTACCAGCCGTTTCGCGATTTCGAGGGCATGCCGGAAGCGCAATTCCGCCGCAGCCTGGAGCGTGCCGAGCGCAAGTTCGACCTGATGGAGGCGATGGGCGCGCCAATGGTGCTGTGCTGCTCGAACACGTCTCCGGCAACGATCGACGATCCGGCGCTCGCCGCGGCGCAGCTGCACGCGCTGGCCGAGCGCGCGGCCCGCCGCAACCTGCGCGTCGGCTTCGAGGCACTGGCCTGGGGCCGCAAGACTTCTCTCTACGGCCAGGCCTGGGACATCGTGCGCCGCGCCGATCATTCGCATCTGGGCCTGATCCTCGACAGCTTTCACACGCTGTCATTGAAGGACGATCCGGCGGGCATCGTCGAGATACCGGGCGACAAGATCTTCTTCCTGCAGATGGCCGACGCGCCGCTGCTCGACATGTCGGTGCTGCAGTGGGCACGCCACCATCGCTCGTTTCCGGCACAGGGCGATTTCGATGTCGTGACCTTCTTCGAGAAGACGCTGCTAGCCGGCTACGCCGGGCCGCTGTCGCTCGAGATCTTCAACGACGTGTTCCGCGAAACGCCGAATCGGCGCACCGCCGTCGATGCGATGCGCTCGCTGCTGTACCTCGAAAGCCAGGCGCGAGAGCGGTTGGCGCGGCAAGCGTCTGCAGCCTCTGCGCGCGAGGCGTCGGTGCGTGCCCGGCGTGTGTGCGACACCATCGAGCTATTCAATCCGCCGCCGATACCGGCGCTGTCGGGCGTCACCTTCATCGAATTTGCAGCGGATGCCAACTCGGCCGGCACGCTCGGCGCGTTGCTGCTGCAACTCGGGTTCAGGCGCGTCGGGCAGCATCGTTCGAAGGATGTCGTGCTGTATCGACAAGGCGATATCCATCTCATCGTCAACGCGCAGCCCGATTCTTTCGCGCGCAGTCGCTTCGACTTGCACGGCACGTCGGTCTGCGCACTCGGCATTCGCACGGACGATCCGCTGGGCGCTGCGGCGCGCGCCACTGCCATGCGCTCGGCGCGCCACGAAAGCCCGACCGGTCCCGACGAAGTGCAGGTCCCGGCGATCGTGGCACCGGGCGGCAATCTCGTGCATTTCGTGGCGTCGTCGTTGGGCAGCAATGGCCTGTATGAAGCGGACTTCATCATGGAAGACGATGTGGAAGGCGATCGACTGAAAGTGCCGAAAGCGCCCTCGGTCGGCTTGACGTCGATCGACCACGTCGCGCTCGGCCTGGCGGTCGATCAGCTCGACACCTGGGTGTTGTTCTCGGGCGCCGTCCTCGGCCTCGAACCCGGCGAGAGCCTCGAGCTGGCCGACCCCTTCGGCCTGATCCGCAGCCGTGGCGTCGCCAACGTCGATCGGAGCGTGCGGCTGGTGCTCAACGTGTCGATGAGCCAACGCACGCGCACCGCGCGCACCCTGAGCGTGACGGGCGGCGGCGCGGTGCACCACATCGCGCTGGCCTGCGATGACATCTTCGAGAGCGTCGCGGCCCTGCGCGCCAACGGCGTGCGCTTCGTGCCGATCTCCGCCAACTATTACGACGACCTGCCGACGCGGCTCGATGTCGATGCCGTGCTGCTCGACCGCATGCGCGCTGCCGGCGTGCTGTTCGACCGATCGGCCACGGGCGACTACCTCCATATCTACACAGAGAGTTTCGAGCAGGGACTGTTTTTCGAAGCCGTGCAGCGCATTGGCGCCTACGACGGCTATGGCGCCAGCAACGCACCGGCGCGCATGGCATCGCAAGCGCAGGAATGACCTCGCGGGAACGAATTCGCGGCCGGCAAAACCTTGCGCGCAGCAAGGGTTGCGGTGCATGTGAAGAATGACCCCATGACCACCCAACTCAAGATCGATTTCGTCTCCGATGTCTCGTGCCCCTGGTGCGCCGTCGGACTCGGTGCGCTCGAAGCGGCGCTGGCCCGTGTCGCGCCCGAGGTCAAGGCCGAGCTGCACTTTCAGCCGTTCGAGCTGAACCCGCAGATGCCGAAAGAAGGGCAAGACACCTTCGAGCATCTGAACCAGAAGTACGGCTCGTCGCGGGAGCAGCAGGCCGAGTCGCGCGAGATGATCCGTGCGCGCGGCGCGGCGGTCGGCTTCGAGTTCAGCGCCGGCGGACGGCCGCGCATCTACAACACCTTCGATGCGCATCGGCTGCTGCACTGGGCCGAGCTCGAAGACGTGAACAAGCAGATCGTGCTGAAGAAGTCTTTGCTGAAGGCCTACTTCACCGACAGCCAGAACCCGTCGGACCCCGAGGTGCTGGTGCGCCTGGCCGGTGCGGCCGGGCTCGACGAAGCGCGTGCGCGGGAGATTCTGGCGAGCGACGAATACGCCGAAGAAACGCGCGACCGCGAGCGGATGTACACCGACGCCGGCATTCACTCGGTGCCCGCGATCATCATCAACAACCAGCACCTGATCTCGGGCGGCCAGCCGGTCGAGGTGTTCGAACGGGCACTCAGGCAGATTGCCGGCGCCGCGCCTGCCAAGCTGGCGACAGCCTGACTTCGGCGCGCCAAAAAGGCGACGTCGATCGTCTTTTTGGGTCTTTTCGTCTTGCGGGTAAAGCACGTCAACGCGGGTGTGCCTTGGCGGGTTGAAGTGTCATGACGACACGATTCATGGCGGTGCTCGGCGCCTGCGCGCTGGCGGTGCTCGCCGGCTGTTCGACCGGGCCGGGTTCTGGTCGCGCGGTTGCCACCGTCACCTTGCCGTCCACGCCGATCGACGAAGCCACGCGGCTGCGCTGGCTCGATCGGGTGAGCTGGGGCGCCAGCACGTCGAGCCAAGCGCAGCTGTCGCGCCGCGGGCTCGGCCCGTGGATGCGCGACCAGCTCAATCCACGACCGGCCGTGCTGCCGCCCGCAGCGCAGGCACAGATCGATGCCATGACCATTTCGCGCACGCCGGTCGACCAGCTCGCCATCGGGCTCGACGCGCAGCGCAAGGCAGCCGACGCCTTGCCCGACGAAGACCAGAAAAAGGCTGGGCGGCAGGCGTATCAGCAGGAGTTGAATCGCCTGTCGCGCGAGGCGCAGCAACGCTTCGTGCTGCGGGCGCTTCACTCGCCCAATCAGTTGCAGGAGCAGATGACCTGGTTCTGGATGAACCACTTCAACGTCAACGTGCGCAAGGACAACCTCCGCGCGCTCATCGGCGACTACGAAGACAGCGCGATCCGGCCGCACGCGCTCGGCAAGTTTCGCGATTTGCTCGGCGCGACCGTGCAGCATCCGGCCATGCTGCGCTACCTGGACAACGCGCAGAACGCCGCCAATCGCCTCAACGAAAACTACGCGCGCGAGCTGATGGAGCTGCACACGCTGGGTGTCGGCAGCGGTTACTCGCAGGGCGACGTGCAGGAGCTGGCGCGCGTGCTCACCGGCGTCGGCGTGACGCTGCGGCCGAGCGACGAGCCGCCGCCGCGCATGCGTCCCGCCGTGGCTGAAGATTACGTGCGCCGCGGCCTGTTCGAGTTCAATCCACAGCGGCACGACTACGGCGCCAAGACCCTGCTCGGCCAGCCGATCGCCGGGCATGGCATGGCCGAGGTCGACGAGGCACTCGACCGGCTGGCACGCGCACCCGCCACGGCACGCTTCATCTCGCGCAAGCTGGCCGTGTACTTCGTCGCCGACGATCCGTCGCCACTGTTGGTCGACCGCATGGCAGATACCTTCACGCACAGCGATGGCGATATCGCCGCGACGCTGGCCACCCTGTTCTCGTCGCCCGAGTTCAGCGCCTCGCTCGGCCACAAGTTTCGCGATCCGGTGCATTACGCGCTGGCCAGCGTGCGGCTGGCCTACGACGACCGCGTGGTGACGAACACGGCGCCGCTGCTCGGCTGGATCAACCGCATGGGCGAGCCGCTGTACGGCCACGAGACGCCCGATGGTTACCCGCTGACGCAATCGGCCTGGGCCAGTGCCGGACAGATGACGACGCGGTTCGAGATCGCGCGCGCCATCGGTGCCAACGGCGCGGTGCTGTTTCGCACCGACGACGCCACGCCGCTGGAGCGACCGGCGTTTCCGCCGCTGGCCGAATCGAGCGCGGTCAAGGCCGCGATGCCGGGCTTCGGTGCCGATACGCGGGCCGCGCTGGCGGATGCGCGATCGCCGCAGGACTGGAATACCTTTCTGCTGGCGTCGCCCGAACTGATGAATCGCTGAGCACGAAAAGGAGACTCACATGCAACGCCGCCATCTCTTGAAGCTCATGGGCGCCGCACCGCTCGCCGGTGCCGCGGGCCGGCTCATGGCCGCGCCCGCTGCGGGCAACGCGAAGCTGCTGGTGGTGTTCCTGCGCGGTGCCTACGACTGCGCCAACCTGCTGGTACCGATCTCGTCCGGCACATCCGACGACTTCTATCGCAGCGCACGCCCGACCATCGCCGTGCCGCGACCGGGCCAGCCGAACGGCGCGCTGCCGCTCGATGCCAATTGGGGTCTGCACCCGGCGCTCGCGAGCAGCGTCATGCCGCTGTTCCAGAAGCAGCAGGTGGCGTTCATTCCCTTCGCCGGCACCGACGACCTCACGCGCAGCCATTTCGAAACGCAGGACTCGATCGAGCTCGGCCAGGCGCTCGACCGCGGCCGCGACTATCGCTCGGGCTTCCTGAATCGGCTGGCCGGCGTGCTCGGTGCGGGACCGCTGACCGCGGTGTCGCCGATGGCCTTTACCGATCAGTTGCCGATCGCGCTGCGTGGCGATGCGCGCGCCGCCAACATGGCGCTCGGCTCGGTCGGCCGCCAAGGCGTCGACGAGCGCCAGAGCAAGGTGATCGAGGCGATGTACCGCAACACGAAGCTCGCGCAACCGGTGGCCGAAGGCTTCGCGGTGCGCGACGAAGTGCAGCGCGCGGTCAAGGAAGAGATGGAAGCAGCCAGCCGCAACGCGATGACGTCGAAGGGCTTCGAGCTGGTCGCGCGGCGCATGGCGCGGTTGATGCGCGAGCGCTTCGACCTCGGCTTCGTCGATGTCGGCGGCTGGGACACGCACGTGGGGCAGGGCGCGGGCACCGGCTACCTCGCGAACCGGCTCGACGAACTCGGCCGCGGTGTCGCCGGCTTCGCCGAAGAGATGGGCGACGATGCCTGGCGCGACACGGTGGTGGTGGTCATCAGCGAGTTCGGCCGCACCTTTCGCGAGAACGGCAACAAGGGCACCGACCACGGCCACGGCACCGTGTACTGGGTGCTCGGCGGCGGACTCGCGGCGCAGGCTGGCGGTCGCGTGCTCGGCGAGCAGGTCGAAGTGTCGCAAGCCAACCTGTTCCAGAACCGCGACTACCCGGTGCTGAACGAATACCGCGCCGTCTTCGGCGGGTTGTTCGCGCGCATGTACGGGCTGTCGCCGGCGCAGCTCGATCGGGTGTTCGCCGGGATTGCGCCGCGGGATCTGCATTTGGTTTAGGGTACGGCTTGGCCGAGCTTCGCAGCCAAGGTTAATCGGAGCTTTCATGACAACCCTACAAACCCTTCTTGGCACC
>JAQGMP010000122.1 GCA_028292285.1 Variovorax sp.
TCGCCGCCTGCCGCATGAGCGTGGCGGCACGCGCCGACTTCGATTACGCGCATGCGGTGCGCCAGGGTTCGCGCCTGAAGATCGCCACCAAGTTCGTCGGTATCGCGCGCGACTTTTTCGCCAACAAAGGCGTGCACGTCGACCTGATCAAGCTCTACGGCAGCATGGAATTGGCGCCGCTGACCGGTTTGGCCGACGCCATTGTCGACATCGTGTCGACCGGCAACACCCTGCGCGCCAACAACCTGGTCGAGGTCGAGCACATCATGGAAATCAGCGCCCGGCTGGTGGTGAACCAGGCAGCGCTGAAACTCAAGCGCGAGCCGATTCGCCGCATCATCGACGCGTTCGCGTCGGCCGTCGCGACCATGCCGTGATCCATACGCCATGATCCTTCCTGCGACCCTTTGATGTCATGAAATTGACAGCCTCTCCCGCGCGTCTTTCCACGACATCGGCCGACTTCGAAGCCGAGTTCAAGGCGCGGCTTCATTGGTCGGCCGAGGCCGATGCTGCCATCGAAAAAGTGGCCGCCGACATCCTCGCCGACGTGCGACAACGCGGCGATGCAGCGGTGCTCGAGTACACCCGTCGCTTCGACGGCCTCGATGCAGCGTCGATGCAGCAGGTCGAACTCACGCAGGCTGAAATGAAGTCGGCATTCGACGAGCTGCCTGCCGTGCAGCGCGACGCGTTGCAGGCTGCGGCCGCACGTGTGCGCAGCTTTCACGAGGCACAGAAAAAGGCATCGGGCGAGAGCTGGCGCTATCGCGACGCCGACGGCACCCTGCTTGGCCAGAAGGTCACGCCGCTCGACCGCGTCGGCATCTACGTGCCGGGCGGCAAGGCAGCTTATCCATCGAGCGTGCTGATGAACGCCATCCCTGCCCACGTGGCGGGCGTCGGCGAAATCATCATGGTCGTGCCGACGCCGCGCGGTGAAAAGAATCCGCTGGTGCTGGCTGCGGCCTATGTGGCCGGCGTCACGCGTGGCTTCACGATCGGTGGCGCGCAGGCCATCGGTGCGCTGGCTTACGGCACCGCAACGATTCCGGCCGTCGACAAGATCACCGGCCCTGGCAACGCCTATGTGGCGGCTGCCAAGCGACGCGTGTTCGGCACCGTCGGAATCGACATGATTGCCGGCCCGAGCGAGATCCTGGTCTTGGCCGACGGCACCACGCCGCCCGATTGGGTCGCGATGGACCTGTTCAGCCAGGCCGAGCACGACGAGTTGGCGCAGAGCGTGTTGTTGAGCCCCGATGCGGCGTACATCGATCGTGTGCAGCAGGAAATCGACCGGCTGTTGCCGGAAATGCCGCGCGCCGAAATCATCGCGGCCTCGCTGAACGGCCGCGGCGCGCTGATTCACACGCGCAGCATGGAAGAAGCCTGTGAGATCAGCAACCGGATTGCGCCCGAGCATCTCGAGGTGTCCAGCAGCGACCCGCACCGCTGGGAGCCGCTGCTGCGCCATGCCGGGGCGATCTTTCTGGGCGCCTTCACCAGTGAAACGCTGGGCGATTACTGTGCCGGCCCGAACCACGTGTTGCCGACCTCTGGCACCGCGCGCTTTTCGAGTCCGCTCGGCGTGTACGACTTTCAGAAGCGCAGCAGCCTGATCGAGGTAAGCGAGCAGGGCGCGCAAATGCTGGGGCCGATAGCCGTTACGCTCGCCGAGGGCGAGGGCTTGTTCGCTCATGCCCGTGCGGCCGCGATGCGGCTGCGTACTTCCAAAGGTTCCTGAGTCGAACCCTGCATTGAAATCGCGATGTTCGGACCGTTTTCCTTACTCAGGCGCAGTGCCGCCTATCCTCGAATCTCGATGCTGGCCTCGAGGTCGGCGCGTTTGAGCGGGGTGCTCGCGCTCACGCTGCTGTGTGCGACTGCCGCCCAGGCCATGACGATCCGCCAATTCAAACTGCTCGAAGCCAACGAGAAGAATGGCAAGGCCTACGCCGGCTATTACCTGGCCGGTGTGATGGAAGGCCTGCGTGAAGCCAGCGAAGCGTCGCAACGCGAGGGCCAGAAGCCGCCGTTCTGCGTCGAAAATCGCAAGCTCGATCCGGAGATGGCGCGCTCGCTCTACCAGACAGAATTGAAGCGCAACGCCGACAGCTACGAAGCCGACATGCCCGTGCAACTCGTCCTCTCCGCGGCGCTGCGCAACAGCTACCGCTGCACGCACTGATTCCTCCTTCGACTTCACGTCCACGACCTCTCCCATGACTGTTCCTTCGTCCACCGCCGCTTCGAACCCCGCATTGCAACGTTTTCGCGCCGACGTGAAATCGATGCACGCCTACGCGGTGCAAGACGCCCGCGGCATGGTCAAGCTCGACGCAATGGAGAACCCGTTCGGTCTGCCGGCTACGCTCCAGGCCGAATTGGGTGCGCGACTCGGCGCGCTAGCGCTCAACCGCTATCCCGGCGACCGCGGCGCCGACTTGCAGCGCGCACTGGCTGTGCACGCCGGCATGCCCGAGGGCTTTGCCTTGATGCTCGGCAACGGTTCGGACGAACTGATTTCGTTGCTGGCGCTGGCTTGCGACCTGCCCGGCGCCGCCGTGCTGGCGCCTGTGCCCGGCTTCGTGATGTACGCGATGAGCGCGCAGTTGCAGGGGCTCCGATTCGTCGGTGTGCCGCTCACTGCCGACTTCGAACTGGACGAGGCCGCGATGCTGGAGACGATCGCCCGCGAGAAGCCGGCCATCGTCTACCTCGCCTACCCGAACAATCCGACCGCCAACCTGTGGGACGACAGCGTCATCGAGAAGATCGTGGAAGCGCAAGGCGCACAGGGCGGCCTGGTCGTGATGGACGAGGCCTACCAGCCTTTCGCCGGCAGGAGCTACATCGACCGGATCGCGAAACACGCGCACGTGTTGCTGATGCGCACACTCAGCAAGTTCGGCCTGGCCGGCGTGCGGCTCGGCTATCTGATGGGCCCCGCAGCGCTCGTTGCCGAGGTCGACAAGGTACGGCCGCCCTACAACATCAGCGTGCTGAACTGCGAGTGCGCGCTGTTCGCGCTGGAGCATGCCGAGGTGTTCGAGGCGCAGGCCGAAACCATCCGCGCCGAGCGCACCCGGTTGCTTGCCACATTGGGAGCGCTGCCGGGGCTGACCGTCTGGCCGAGCGACGCCAACATGATCCTGGTGCGTATCGAAGGCGAGAGCAAAGACGCCAAAGACGCGGAGGATCGCGCCGGAAAAATCTTCGATCGCATGAAGGCACAGGGCGTGCTTGTGAAGAACGTTTCTAAAATGCACCCACTGCTCGCGAACTGCTTGCGCCTGACGGTCGGAACCGCCGACGAGAACGCGCAGATGATCGCGGCGATCCGAAAATCCCTATGAACACCCCCACGGCACCTGATCAGGTTCTCGCGGCCGCAACGGTCGTTTCGCCCGGTTCTTCCGGTTCATCCGCCGGCGCGCGCGTGGCGACCGTGACGCGGAACACGGCCGAAACGAAGATCACGGTCAGCGTCAACCTCGACGGCACCGGCAAGGCGAAGCTGTCGACCGGCATCGGTTTCTTCGACCACATGCTCGACCAGATCGCGCGCCACGGCCTGATCGACCTCGACATCGATTGCCAGGGCGACCTGCACATCGACGGCCACCACACGGTCGAAGACGTCGGCATCACGCTCGGGCAGGCGGTCGCGCAGGCGATCGGCGACAAAAAGGGCATTCGCCGTTACGGCCACGCCTACGTGCCGCTGGACGAAGCGCTGAGCCGCGTCGTCATCGATTTCTCGGGCCGGCCCGGATTGGTGATGGACGTGCCGTTCACCAGCGGGATGATCGGCACCTTCGACAGCCAGCTGACCTACGAATTTTTTCAGGGCTTCGTCAATCACGCTTTCGTGACGCTGCACATCGACAATCTGAAGGGTGTCAACGCGCACCATCAGTGCGAAACGGTGTTCAAGGCTTTTGCGCGAGCCGTGCGCGCCGCGCTCGAAGTCGATCCACGCTCGATCGGCGTCATTCCGTCGACCAAAGGTTCCCTCTGAAAGATTCGAACGGCATGGCCAACACGGTTGCGGTGGTCGACTACGGCATGGGCAACCTGCGCTCGGTGTCGCAGGCGGTGCGGCACGCCGCCGATCAGGTCGGCGTGCAGGTGTTCGTCACGTCCGACCCGGAGGTCGTGCGCAGAGCGACGCGGGTGGTGCTGCCGGGCCAGGGCGCGATGCCCGACTGCATGCGCGAGCTGCGTGATTCCGG
>JAQGMP010000129.1 GCA_028292285.1 Variovorax sp.
CCGTGGCACTGGCGATGTGCGGCGTGAGCACGACGTTCGGCACGGTCAGCAGATCGGGGTGCACTTTGGGCTCGCCCTCGAACACGTCGAGACCGGCGGCCGCGATGCGTTTGTCGCGCAGTGCCGCGGCCAGCGCCGCATCGTCGACGATGCCGCCGCGCGCGATGTTGACCAGCGTGGCGGTCGGTTTCATCAGTGCCAGCTCAGCGGCGCCGATCGTGTGGTGCGACGCCGGCGTGTAGGGCACGACGAGCACGACATGGTCGGCGGTCTTCAGCAAGTCTTCCTTGCTCGCGTAGCTGGCCTTGCATTCGGCCTCGAGCGTGGCGTCGAGCCGCGAGCGGTTGTGATAGATCACCTTCATGCCGAAGCCGTGCGCACCGCGTTTGGCAATGCCCTGCCCGATGCGCCCCATGCCGATGATGCCGAGCGTGGCGCCGTGGATGTCGGAGCCGGAGAACATGTCGTAGGCCCACTTGTTCCACTTTCCGGCGCGCAAGTAATGCTCGCTTTCGGTGATGCGGCGCGCCGTCGCCATCAGCAGCGCGAAGCCGAAATCGGCCGTCGTTTCGGTCAGCACGTCGGGCGCGTTGGTGCCAGTGACGCCGTGCGCCGCCATCGCATCGACATCGAAGTTGTTGTAGCCGACCGCCATGTTGGCGCAGATCTTCAGCTCGGGGCAGGCGTCGAGCAGTTCGCCGTCGATACGCTCGCTGCCGGTAGTGAACACGCCGGCCTTGCCTTTGAGCTTGTCGAGCAACTGGGCCTTCGACCAGACGTCGTCGCCCTGGTTCGATTCGACGTCGAAGTGCTGCGACAGGCGCTCGATGGTCTCGGCAAAGATCGCTCGTGCAATCAGGATTTTGGGTTTGCTCATGGTGATCCTTTCAGCGGAAGTTCAACGGAAGAACAGAAAAGTACAGACGACGAAGAGCGGCAGCAAGATGGTGCACGACCAACCCATGTAGCCGAAGAAGCCCGGCATGCGCACGCCCCGGCTTTCGGCGATGGCCTTGACCATCAGGTTGGGCGCATTGCCGATGTAGCTGACCGCGCCCATGAACACCGCGCCGGCCGAGATGGCAGCCAGTGTCGATGCGCGCGCCGTCATCAGCACGTCCGCGTCGCCGCCCGCCGTGTTGAAAAAAACGAGGTACGTCGGGGCATTGTCCAGGAACGCACTGAGCAATCCGGTGGCCCAGAAATACATCGCCGGGTCCGGCTCGCCACCGGGCTGCGTGACGGCTGCGACGACCGCGGCGAACGGGCCGGCCATCCCTGCCTTGAGCATCGCGATGACCGGCGCGATCGTCACGAAGATGCCGGCGAAGAGCTTGGCCACTTCGCGCATCGGTTCCCACTCGAACTGGTTGGCGGCATGGACCGGCGCGGCGGTCAGCTTGAGCGAAATCAACGTCAGTGCCACCAGTCCGATATCGCGCACCAGCCCCGGCAATCCGATCGGCGTGCCGTAAACATCGAACCCCACGCCCGACTTCCACAGGCCGCTCATCAGCACCAGGCCGATGACACCGGCCAGCAATAGGAAGTTGGCGCCGCCGTCGATGCCGATGCGCCGGGTGTCCGGCGTCGGGTCTTGCGGCAGCACGCCCTCCGTGCGATACCAATACCCATCGAGCGCATAAAAAATGGCGAGCAATGCAGCGGTCAGCAGCAGCGTCTCGGGCAGGATGTTCCGGGCGGTCCAGAAAAAGTCGACGCCTTTGAGAAAACCGAGAAACAGCGGCGGGTCGCCCAGTGGCGTCAGCGAGCCGCCGATGTTCGACACGATGAAGATGAAGAACACCACCGTATGAACCTTGTGCGCCCGGCCGTCGTTGGCGCGGATCAGCGGACGTATCAGCAGCATCGATGCGCCGGTGGTGCCCATGACGCTCGCCAACAGGCCGCCGATGGCAAGGATGGCGGTGTTCGTCAGCGGATTGCCGCGCAGATTGCCGCGGATGTGGATACCGCCGGACACGGTGAACAGCGCGACCAGCAAAAGGATGAAGGGGACGTATTCGGCCAGCAACGCGTGCACCAGCTCGTGCGCCGCCGCGGAGGCCCCGAACGCGGCCGCCAGAGGCAGCAAAAACGACAGGGCCCAGGCCAACGCGACCTTGCCGTAGTGCCCGTGCCAGAAGTGCGGCGCCGCCAGCGGCACCAACGCGATCGACAGCAACAGCCCGGCAAAGGGCACGGCCCACAGCACGGACAGCGTGGCGCCGTCCATCAGCGGTGCGCCGTCACGCGGGCTGCGCGATTTCGAACACCTGGCGCAGGTACGCGAGGTACTTCTCGTCTTCGCACATGTTCTTGGACGGCGTGTCCGACAGCTTGGCCACCGGCTGGTCGTTGCATCGGATCATCTTGATCACGATCTGCAGCGGCTCGTAGCCAAGGTCGTTGGTCAGATTGGTGCCGATGCCGAACGCCAGCAGGCAGCGTCCGCGAAACTGCTGGTAGAGCTCGATGGTGCGCGGGACCGTGAGTCCGTCGCTGAAGATGAGCGTCTTGGTGCGCGGATCGACACGGTTGGCGGTGTAGTGCGCCAGCATGCGCTCGCCCCACTGAAACGGGTCGCCGCTGTCGTGCCGCGAACCGTCGAAGAGCTTGCAGAAGAACAGGTCGAAGTCGCGCAAGAACGCGCTCATGCCATACACATCCGACAGCGCAATGCCGAGGTCGCCGCGATATTCACGGCCCCACATTTCGAAGCCGAACACCTGGCTGTCGCGCAGCCGCGGACCGAGCGCCTGACAGGCCTGCAGGTATTCGTGCGCCATGGTGCCGAGCGGAATGAGGCCGAGCTTCATCGCGAACAGGACGTTGCTCGTGCCGGCGAACTGCGGCGGCGTGCCGGTGGTCTTCGCAGGCACCAGCACCGGGCCCAGCCTGGCAGTCAGGGTGCGCAGCACCTCTTCGTGCCATTCCTTGGAAAAACGGCGGCGC
>JAQGMP010000152.1 GCA_028292285.1 Variovorax sp.
TAGACGCGCCGAGGCCAGGCCGGCGCACACGATGACCGCATCGAAAGGGATGGCGGGAGAACCGGCTGCCAATGACAGTGACGTGGGCGCCGAGCGAGACAGTGGCGCAATGTCGCAGTTGAAGTGAAATTGCGCCCCCAGCGCTTCGGCCTCCCACTTGAGCAGCAGCGCGAATTGACGGCAATTGGCGACCTCGTCGTCGGGCAGGTGGATGGCCCCGGCCAGGTCGGTGTCGGTGCTCAGCGCCGGCTCGATGCGACGCGCTTCGTCGGCATCGACCTCGCGAAAATTCGTGCCGGCTTCGCGCAACACGTCGAGGCCCGGCTGCACCAGCTTTTGCTCGCGCTTCGAGCGCAGCAACACCAGATAGCCGTCGCTCCGCTCGTAGCTCAACTCGCGGGTTTCGGTGATCTCGTGCAGGCGTGTGCGGCTGTAAAAAGCCAGGCGCTGCATTCGGCTTCGGTTGGCGAGATAGGTCTCCAGCTTGCAGGCCTTTTGCCAGCGCGACATCCAGCCGACGTCGCGCGCGCTGATCGGCCAGCGAAGCTTGATGGCGCCGTGCGTCGAGAGCAGCGACCGCAACACCTTGCCGCGCATGCCCGGCGCAGCCCAGGGGGTGACGTAGCCCGGCGCGACCACGCCTGCATTGGCGAAGCTCGCTTCTTCTGCGGCGGCACCGCGGCGCTCGAAGACGGTCACCTCGTGCCCGTCGGCTGCCAACTCCCAAGCGGTGGTGACGCCGATGATGCCGGCGCCCACGATCGCGATTTTCATTCGAACTCTTTTAAATAATGAGGGGCTGCCGCGTGCCGCTATCAGAAACCCGGCAAGACGGTAGTTAGCGCGTGGCGCTACCTTCTTTGCAACGCTTGCTCGGCCCGCAAGGCGACGGCCAGTACCGCGTCGTCGTGCAAGGCGCCATGCCACAGCATGAGGCCAACGGGCAATTCGTTCACCGCGTGGCACGGCAGGGAGATCGCGCAGCCATCGAGCATGTTGACGATCGACGGATTCCGCAGCAGTAGGCCATTGATCCGGAAGAATGCGTCGTCGCGCTCCTCGCCGGGCGCCACGCTCTCGATCGTGGGCGCCGTGATGGGCACCGTGGGCGACAGCACGGCATCGAACGCCGCCAGGGTGTGCTCGACCCGTGCAATCCAGTCCCGGCGCGCGGCAACCAGATCGATGTATTCGTAGGCCTTCATCGCGGCACCCTTCAGGATGCGTTGCGCTACGCGCGGGTCGTAACCGGCGCCACTGCGTTCCAGCAGCAAGCGATGCCATGCATAGGCTTCCGCTGCCGAGAAGCCGCCGGTCGCGTTGAGGGTGGCCAGTTCGGCCACTTCGGGCAATTCGATTTCCTGGATTTGCGCGCCGGCAGCTCGCAGGATTTTCAGGCTTCGCTCGAAGGCCGTGGCCACGGTCGGGTCGAGGCCGTCCAGAAAAACGTTGCGTACGACGGCGAAGCGGCAAGCCGAAAGGGAGGTGGTGCCGGCGGTGACGCGCCGCGCAGCGAGAATTTCGTGCGCCGTGATGGCGTCTCGCACCGAGCGCGTCATGGCGCAGACGGTGTCGAGTGTGGTGGACAGCGGCACTGCGCCATCGGTCGGCACCAGACGGGCTGTGCTCTTGAAGCCGACGATGCCGTTGAGCGCCGCGGGGATGCGGATCGAGCCGCCGGTGTCGGAGCCCAGTCCGATGAAAGCGGCGCCGGTCGCGACCGACACCGCGGCGCCAGACGACGAGCCGCCGGGAATGCGAGGCGTCGCCGGGTCGCATGCATTGGCGGGTGTGCCGTAGTGCGGATTGACGCCGACGCCCGAAAAGGCGAACTCGGTCATGTTGGTCCGGCCGATGTTGACGCCGCCGGCCTGGCGCAGGCGCGCAACCGCGGTGGCGTCGGCCTTCGCTGGCGGTGAATGCGCGAGCACGACCGACCCGGCGGGCGTCGGTTGGCCGGCGACGTCGAAAAGGTCCTTGGCTGAAAACGCCAGCCCGCTGAGCGGGCTTTGCAGGGAGGCGCGGGCAGACGCCGAGCGTGCTTCATCGAAGGCGGTGCGGGTGAACACATGAGCGCACGCCGTGGAACCCGCGATGGCAATGGCGTCCTGCATGGCTGTCGCCGCATCGGTCTGGCCGGCGAGCAGGGCAAGGCGGGTGGTGTGGAGGTCGTTCATGGGACTGGAAAAAGCGTAGGCGCGACGGGCGGACGGGAGCGTAAAGCGAGGAGCGGCAAGAGGCAAAACGAGAGCGGGCGGTGCTATACTCCTTGGGTTTCGCTGGTCATGCAGTGACGGTCTTCGGCGAAGTTGCTTTGCGGCAATTTCTACCAGCTTCCTTCAACTGCCATGCCTCTCGAAACGCATCCGCAAACCAGCCCAATCAAGGTGTTGTGCCCCTCTTCGAAGAAGTTCGAAAAGGGCTCAAAACGGGCTGGATTTTAGACCCAACCTTTGGAGTTATTTCTATGTCGACCACCATGCGCGAAATGCTGGAAGCCGGTGTCCATTTCGGTCACCAAACCCGCTTCTGGAACCCCAAGATGGCCCCGTTCATCTTCGGCCATCGCAACAAGATTCACATCATCAACCTGGAAAAGTCGCTTCCGATGTTCCAGGACGCGATGAAGTACGCCAAGCAGCTCACGGCCAACCGCGGCACCATCCTCATGGTCGGCACCAAGCGCCAAGCCCGTGAAATCGTCGCTTCCGAAGCGCGCCGTGCCGGCGTTCCTTTCGTCGACACCCGCTGGCTCGGCGGCATGCTGACCAACTTCAAGACCGTCAAGACCTCGATCAAGCGTCTGAAGGAAATGAAGGCGCAGCAGGAAGTCGGCCTCGAAAGCCTGAGCAAGAAAGAACAACTGACCTTCTCGCGCGAAATTGCAAAGCTCGAAAAGGACATCGGCGGCATTCAGGACATGACCGCTCTGCCCGACGCCATCTTCGTGATCGACGTGGGCTTCCACAAGATCGCTGTGGCAGAAGCCAAGAAGCTCGGCATCCCGATGATCGGCGTGGTCGACTCCAACCATTCGCCCGAAGGCATCGACTACGTGATCCCCGGCAACGACGACTCGTCGAAGGCCGTCACGTTGTATGCCCGCGGCATCGCCGACGCGATCATCGAAGGCCGCAACAGCGCCACGGGTGATGTCGTCAAGGCCATCGCCGAAGGCGGCGGCAGCGACGAATTCGTCGAAGTCGAAGAAGGCGCTTCGGCCTGATCGACGCTCTTGAGAGCCTGAAGAAGGGGCATCGTTGCCCCTTTTTTTTAATCTGATTTTTGAAGTTACGGAGATAGAAAAATGGCTGCAATCACCGCAAGCATGGTCGGCGAACTGCGCGCAAAGACCGACGCGCCGATGATGGAATGCAAAAAGGCCCTGACCGAGGCCGAAGGCAATATGGAAAAGGCCGAAGAATTGCTGCGCATCAAGCTCGGCAACAAGGCCGGCAAGGCGTCCGGCCGCATCACGGCCGAAGGCGTGGTCACCGCGTTTGTCGACGGCAGTGTGGGCGGCATGATTGAAATCAATTGCGAAACCGATTTCGTCACCAAGAACGACAGCTTTTTGGCGTTCGCCAATGCCGCTGCGATGCTGGTGGCCAAGCACAACCCGGCGGATATCGCCGCGTTGGGCGGCCTTTCATATGAGCAAGACGGTTTCGGCCCCACGCTCGAAGACGTGCGTCGGGGACTGATCGGGAAAATCGGCGAAAACATGAGCTTTCGCCGCTTCAAGCACTTTGCCGGCAACGGCAAGCTGGCGTCGTACCTGCATGGCACGCGCATCGGCGTGATGGTGGAATTCGAAGGTGACGACACGTCCGCCAAAGACGTCGCGATGCACATCGCGGCAATGAAGCCCGTCGCTATCTCGAGCGCCGACGTGCCTACAGAGCTCATCGAAAAAGAGCGCGCCGTAGCGGCCGGCAAGGCCGAAGAAGATCGCAAGACGGCCGAAGCCGAAGGCAAGAAGACCCAGCCGGCCGACATTGTCGCCAAGCGCATCGAGGGTGGCGTGCAGAAGTACCTCAAGGAGGTTTCGCTGCACAACCAGGCCTTCGTCAAGAACGACAAGCAAACCGTCGAAGCCATGCTCAAAGCCGCCGACACCAGCATCAAGGGGTTCACCCTGTATGTGGTCGGCGAAGGCATCGAGAAAAAGGTCGACGACTTTGCCGCAGAAGTTGCCGCCCAAGTGGCTGCAGCCAAGGCGGCGGCGTAATTCCCGCTCTACACTCGCCCCGCAAACACCGAAGGAAATTACCCATGTCCGAAGCCCGCCCAGCCCACAAGCGAATCTTGTTGAAGCTGTCGGGCGAGGCGCTGATGGGTGACGATGCCTTCGGCATCAACCGCGCCACCATCGTCCGCATGGTCGAAGAAGTGGCCGAGGTGGTGAACATGGGCGTCGAACTGGCGGTCGTGATCGGCGGCGGCAATATCTTTCGCGGTGTGGCGGGTGGCTCGGTCGGGATGGACCGGGCCACCGCCGACTACATGGGCATGCTGGCCACCGTCATGAACGCGCTGGCGCTGGCCGACGCCATGAACAAGCAGGGGTTGATTGCCCGCGTCATGTCGGCCATTGCCATCGAGCAGGTGGTCGAACCCTACGTTCGGCCGAAGGCGCTCCAGTACTTGGAAGAAGGCAAGGTCGTGATTTTCGCAGCCGGTACCGGCAACCCGTTTTTCACGACGGACACGGCCGCTGCGTTGCGCGGTGCCGAAATCGGTGCCGAGCTGGTCTTGAAGGCGACGAAGGTCGACGGCGTCTACAGCGCCGATCCCAAGAAAGACCCGCATGCGACGCGCTACGCCAGCCTGACTTTCGACGAAGCGATCTCGCGCAATCTCGGGATCATGGACGCCACGGCCTTTGCGCTGTGCCGCGATCAAAAGCTGCCGATCAAGGTGTTTTCGATCTTCAAGAACGGCGCGCTCAAACGCGTCGTGCTGGGCGAAGACGAAGGCACCCTGGTGCACGCTTGAGGAGTAATTTGAGATGACCATTGCAGACATTCGCAGTGCGACCGACGTGAAGATGAACCAGTCGCTCGCCGCATTCCAGAACAACCTCACCAAGATCCGCACGGGCCGCGCCAATTCGGCGCTGCTCGATTCGATCCATGTCGACTACTACGGATCGTCGGTGCCTTTGAGCCAGGTCGCCAACGTCTCGGTGCTCGACTCGCGCACCATCAGCGTCCAGCCCTGGGAAAAGGGAATGGGCGCCAAGATCGAGAAGGCCATTCGCGAGAGCGATCTGGGACTCAATCCGGCTTCGATGGGCGACCTCATTCGCGTGCCGCTGCCGGCCATGAGCGAAGAACGCCGGCGCGAGATGACCAAGCTGGTCCGCAACGAAGGCGAGAGCGCCAAGATCGCCACGCGCAATCTGCGACGAGATGCCAACGAATCGGTCAAGAAGCTGGTCAAAGACAAATTGGCATCTGAGGACGATCAAAAGCGCGCCGAAGCCGAGATCCAGAAAGTGACCGACCGCCATATCTCGGAAATCGACCGCCTTGTTGCCGCCAAAGAGGCGGAGATCATGGCCGTCTAGCATGGCCCAGACACCTGCTGTACCGGATCACATCGCCATCGTCATGGATGGCAATGGCCGCTGGGCCACGCGGCGGTTCTTGCCGCGCGTTGCGGGCCACAAGCAGGGCGTCGAATCGCTCAGGCGCTGCGTCAAGGCGTGCGTCGACCGCGGCGTCGGCGTGCTTACCGTGTTCGCTTTCTCGTCCGAAAACTGGAACCGTCCGATCGAGGAAGTTTCCGGACTCATGGACCTCATGGTGGGCGCATTGAGCCGTGAAGTGCCCAAGTTGAGCAAGGACGGGGTGCGGCTGCATTTCGTCGGTGAGCGCGGCGGCCTGTCCGAAAAGATATCCGCCGGTCTGATTCAGGCCGAAGCCGCTACGGCGCACAACACGCGCCTCATCTTCAACGTCTGCTTCAACTATGGTGGTCGCTGGGATATCGCGCGCGCTGCGGCCGCCCTGGCGAATCGCGGCGAGCCGATCACCGAGGTCAACCTCGACCGCGCGATGGCACTGTCCCATGTGTCCGACCCCGATCTTTTCATCCGGACGGGCGGCGAGCAGCGGCTGTCGAACTTTCTGCTCTGGCAGAGTGCGTACGCCGAATTGTTCTTCAGCGACAAGCTGTGGCCCGAGTTCGACGAAGCGGCATTGGACGAAGCGATCGGTGCCTTTCAGCGCCGGGAGCGCCGTTTCGGCAAGACCTCGGCGCAGCTTTCATCAGGCGCCGAGCGCGCCAGACAACCGGCCTGAGCTTACTTAGGGCCACATGCTCAAGCAAAGAATCATCACGGCGATCGTCCTCCTGGCGATCTTGTTGCCGGCACTTTTCTATCCTTCCCACGGCACCGTTCCGATTCCTTTCGCCTGCGTCATGTTGGCCTTGATTGCCGCGGCGGGCTGGGAATGGGGCAAGCTCAACGGCTACGGACAGGGCATTTCCCTGCTGTTCGGCGGCGAGATCCTTGCCCTCTGCCTTTTGTCGTGGGCGCTTGGCTTGCTCGATCAGTCGCTCTCGCTTGTGTGGATCGTCGCGGGCGCAGCCTGGGTGCTGGGCGGGGCCTTCTTGTTGCGTGCCGCAGTTCCCGGGTGGCCGCGCGTTCCCAAGCCGCTGCGCGTGGTGGGCGGCTTGCTGGCGCTGTGGGTTGCCTGGTTGGCCGCGGTGCAGGCCCGCATGGTCGGCATCAACTTTCTGCTGTCGATCCTGCTGCTCGTGTGGGTAGCCGACGTCTTTGCCTATTTCGCGGGGCGCGCCTTCGGCCTCAAGTTCACGCACAGCAAACTGGCGCCGTCCATCAGTCCGGGCAAGAGCTGGGAAGGCGTATGGGGCGGCATGGCCGGCGTCCTGGTGCTGGCATTGGCATGGGTCTGGGCCGATGCATCAACGCAGGCTACCGTCGCCAGCCTCTACACGCGCCTGGCTCAACGAGGCTGGTGGCTGTTGCTGATCGGCGTGGTGTTCATGGCAGCGATGAGCGTGGTCGGCGATCTTGTCGAGTCGCTCATCAAGCGCAGCGCCGGTGCCAAGGACAGCAGCAACCTGTTGCCTGGCCACGGTGGCGTGCTCGACCGCGTCGATGCGCTGTTGCCGGCTTTGCCGATCGCGATGATGTTGTGGTCGTTTTGTGAACACGCCTAGGCAGCGCATCACCGTGCTGGGCTCGACCGGCTCGGTCGGCGTCAACACGCTCGACGTGATTGCGCGTCATCTCGACCGCTACGAAGTATTTGCCCTGTCGGCCGCCACCAAGGTCGATGAGATGCTGGCGCAGTGCATGCGATTCAAGCCGCGGTTCGCCGTGATGGCCAGCGCGCCGCATGCGGAGTTGCTGGCCGACAAGCTGGAGCAAAACAGCAGTGCCACGCGCGTGCTCATGGCACCGGACGCGATCGAGCTGATCGCGTCGCACGATGACGTGGACGCCGTCATGGCCGCCATCGTCGGCGCGGCGGGTCTTGGCGCTTGTCTGGCTGCGGCACGTGCCGGAAAGCGTCTCCTGTTGGCCAACAAGGAAGCGCTCGTGGTCGGCGGCGAGCTCTTCATGCGCACGGTGCGCGAGGGCGGCGCCACGCTGTTGCCGATCGACAGCGAGCATTCGGCAATCTTTCAATCGTTGCCGGAAGACCCGACGACCTGGGCTCGGCGGATCGACAAGATCATCCTGACCGCGTCGGGTGGCCCGTTTCTCACGCGCGCGGCCGGCAGCTTGAGCCAGGTTACGCCGGAGCAAGCCTGCGCTCATCCCAACTGGGTGATGGGCCGCAAGATATCGGTGGATTCCGCCACGATGATGAACAAGGCGCTCGAGGTGATCGAAGCGCGTCATTTGTTCGGCGTCTTGCCCGAGCAGATCGAGGTGGTGATCCACCCGCAGAGCGTGGTGCATTCGATGGTGCAGTTCACCGATGCATCGGTCATCGCACAGTTGGGCACGCCCGACATGCGGGTGCCGATCGCTGTCGGACTCGCGTGGCCCGAGCGCATCGAGAGCGGTGCCGCGCGGCTCGACTTCAGGGCCATGGGCGCGTTGACTTTCGAGACACCCGATGCGGCGCTCTTCCCGGGTCTGGATTTGGCCTGGCAGGCGTTGCGTGCGGCGCCGGGTACGACGGCTGTACTCAACGCGGCCAACGAAGTGGCAGTCGAAGCCTTTCTGAATCGGCGACTGCGCTTCGACCGCATTCACGCCGTCAACATGGAAACTTTGGAAGTCGTCGCGTCCTCCAAGCCCTCGTCGCTTGCCGACCTGCTCGCGCTCGACGCAACGGCGCGACGGGCTGCCAACGCCTCGGCGCTACGATTCGCCACGGCCTGACGCCCCAAATACAGGAGATTCCGATGCTCACAGTCGTTGCCTTCATCGTCGCGCTGGGTGTGCTGATTGCCGTTCATGAGTACGGCCATTACCGCGTGGCCGTGGCCTGCGGCGTCAAGGTTCTGCGCTTTTCCGTCGGCTTCGGAAAGACGCTCTACCGGTGGCAGCCGAAGCGCCAGCATTCTGGGCAGCAGACCGAATTCGTCATCGGCGCATTCCCGCTCGGCGGCTACGTGAAGATGCTCGACGAGCGCGAAGGCGATGTGGCGCCCGAAGAACGCCATCGCGCTTTCAATACCCAGCCGCTTCGTTCACGTGCTGCCATCGTCGCTGCGGGTCCGATCGCCAACTTGCTGCTGGCGGTCGCGCTCTACACGGTGGTGAACTGGATCGGCGTGCAGGAGCCGGTGGCGACGCTGGCCCGGCCGGTACCGGCCTCGCTGGCCGAGCAGGCCGGCTTGCGTGGCGGCGAGCACATCAGCCGCGTCGGCTTCGACGGTGAGCTCGACGCGGTCGATTCGTTCGAGGATTTGCGCTGGCGCATGACGCGGGCCGCGCTGGATCGTCGTGACTTGACGCTTGAAATCGCGGGTGAGGGCGGTCGGCCAGCGCGCGAGCTTCTGCTGCCGCTCAGCCGCGTCGAGGCCAAGGATGCCGACGCGCAGATGTTCCGCAAGATCGGCGTCATTGCGCCGCTCACCCGCCCCGAGATCGGCGACGTCGTAGCGGGCAGTGCCGGCGACCGTGCCGGTCTGAAGAAGGGCGATGTCGTGCGCTCGATCGGCACCGTGGCCATCGTCGACGGGCAGCAACTGCGTGAAGTCATCCGGGCGTCGGTGGAAGACGGCAAACCGAAAACGCAAGCTTGGGCCGTCGACCGCGGCGGCCGGTCGTTGAGCATCGATGTCGCCCCCGAAGTGCGCGACGAAGGCGCCGCCAAGGTAGGCCGGATCGGCGCGTATGTCGGGGCACCGCCGCAGATGGTCACCGTGCGGCAAGGTCCGGTGAGCGGCCTCTGGCGGGGCGTCGTGCGCACATGGGAAGTCTCGGCGCTGACGGTGCGCATGATGGGCAAGATGGTGATCGGCGAGGCGTCGCTCAAGAATCTCAGCGGGCCTCTCACCATCGCCGACTACGCGGGCAAATCTGCGAGCATGGGGCTCACCCAGTACCTCATCTTTCTGGCGCTCATCAGCGTCAGTTTGGGGGTGCTGAATCTCATGCCTCTGCCGGTCCTCGATGGGGGGCACCTGATGTATTATCTTTGGGAGGGCCTGACAGGCAAAAGCGTGTCCGATGCATGGATGGAACGCTTTCAGCGCGGCGGCGTCGCGTTGCTTCTCGTCATGATGTCGATCGCACTGTTCAACGACGTAAATCGGCTCTTTGGTTAACTTTCGG
>JAQGMP010000262.1 GCA_028292285.1 Variovorax sp.
AGTCATTGTTCGATGCAGGCGGCGATACGAGCGAAGCGCCGCCGCCCGCGATCAGCGTGTTCGACGCGGCGTTCCACGAAGGCGTCGTCGGCATCGTCGCGTCGCGATTGAAAGACCGATTCCATCGGCCCACCTTCGTCTTCGCGGCGAGCGGCGCGCCGGGCAAGGAAGCCGAACTCAAAGGCTCAGGCCGATCGATCCCCGGCTTTCATTTGCGCGACGCATTGGATCTTGTCGCCAAGCGGCATCCCGGCGTGCTGCTGCGCTTCGGTGGCCATGCGATGGCGGCAGGTTGCACGGTGGCGAGCGAGCATTTCGAGACCTTCTCCAAAGCCATTGCCCAGGTCGCGCAGGAGTGGCTCGCCGCGTCGTCGCTGGAGCGCCAGATCGACACAGACGGCCCGCTGGCGCGCGAGTATCTGCGCGTCGATCTGGTCGACACGCTGCACCGCGAGGTGTGGGGCCAGGGCTTCGCGCCGCCGACCTTCAGCGAAGAGGTCGAAGTGCTGTCGCAGCGGCTGGTCGGCGAAAAGCACCTGGCGCTGAAGCTGCGGCATCAGGGGCAGCCGATCGACGGGATCTGGTTCGGTCATACCGATCCGCTGCCGCCGAAGGTGATGCTGGCATTTCGGCTGGACGCGGACGAGTGGCAGGGGGTGCGGCGGGTGCGGTTTCTGGTCGAGGGGGCTGAGGGGTGAGGCTGATTGGGTGAGTCGGCGGGCGGTCCACTGCCTTGGACACGTTCGTCGTGCATCCCGCCCTCTCCCCAACCCTCTCCCGGAGGGAGAGGGGGTAATGCCGGGGAAGGCACTGGCGCCACGTAGCAACCTTAAGCAGCCCCGCGTGAAGCCAACAAACTTACCAGCTCAGGCACCAGCGCCTGTGGATCGCCTTCACGCAACGCACGCTCGTACGTCTCGTGCACACCTTCGGCGATGGCGCGCGCCGCGCCGCTGTCGCTTGCCATCGTCGTGTAGTAGCCCATGTCTTTGGCCGCGTTCGACATGAAAAATCGCAGGCCCGACGGGTCGCGCGACAGGATGTACGGCTTCATGCGTTCGAGCGCGACGCCGCCACCGCCGCCCTTTGCGAGCACATCGACCAGCACTTCGGGCGCCACGCCCGAACGCTCGGCGCATGCAGCCGCTTCGGCCAGCAGGCCGACGAAGCCGAGCGACACGTAGTTGTGCAGCAGCTTCATGCGATGGCCGGCACCGACCGGGCCGGCGTGCGTGATGTTCTCTGCGAAGCAGGCCAGGAGCGGCTTGCATTCTTCGAACAGCGCAGCGTCGCCGCCGACCAGCAGGTTGAGACGGCCTTCGGCGGCCTCTTTCGGCGTGCGCGTCATGGGCGAATCGAGAAAGCGGCCGCCGGCTTCGATCACCGATTTGGCGAGCCGCTCGGTCGAAGTCGGAATCGCGGTGGAACAATCGATGATGACGGTGCCTTTGCGCAAGCCGTGCAGCACGCCGTCGTCGCCCATCAGCACCGCTTCGACCTGTGGCGACCCGGTGACGCAGAGGATGACGATGTCGACCGCCGCCGCCAAGTCGCGCGCCTTGGCATACGTGGTCACACCCGTCGCCTTCAGCGCGTCGAGCGGCTGGTTACCGGCGTGCTCCAACACTGCCAGCGGGTAGCCATGCTTCACGACGTTGGTCGCGATGCCGTGGCCCATCATGCCGATGCCGATCATTCCGATCTTCTTCATTTTCAGTCTCCAGATATTGGGTTGGATCGGCCTGTGTCCGAGATGGTCAGGGCCGCTTGAACTCGTGATTTAACCCGACATAGAAGCCGTGCGCATGCTCGGGCCCGGTGCGAGAGGTCGTGACGTCGAGGCTGATGAGCGGCGTGAAGTTGAAGCGCGCGCCGACGCGCGTGGTCCACACGTCGAAAGCACGGTTGCGTTCCGCGAGCAACGAGACCTTGTCGTTCAGCGCCCACTCGGTCCCGAGGCCATGGCGAGCGGTGCGCTCGCCGCTGACGGTCGCCCAGTCGGCACCGATGTTGGCATGGATCTGCCAGCTCTTCGTAGCGACCCAGGTGAAGGGAAAAACCAGTTGGCGCCCCGGCTTGCCACGGTTGGTGCGGTCGAACGTGACGTTGGCCGACACCGCGCCGCTGAAGCGCGCGTCGGCGGCTTGGCCGAACCAGGTCCACTTGACCTGCGGACCGATGTAGTAGGCGCGGGGATCCGATGCGCGATCGAAGTTCATGCCCAGCTCGATCGGCCCGACACGGCACGTCGGTCCCACGTGCAGCGCGGTGGCCGGAACAGCGCCGGCGCGCCCACCCCAGGTTTCGACAAGGCATTGGCCCGGGTCGAGCGTGCCCGCATCGTCGACGTCCAGATGGCCGCCCGCCAGCACACTGCCCGCGCGCAAGAGGCACAGCAGGGCCGCACCGGCCAGCGCCATGCTTCGCTTCATGCTGCTCGTTGTTCTCATCGCGGGCCTCCCGGATCGACCGCGTCTTGGCGCGCAATCGATGCGTCATCGCGGACGCGTTCGGCGGATTCTAGGGCGGCAAAACGGCAATCCGATGACGCCCCGCGCCCGCGGCGCCGTAGGCAGCCGCCCCGGATTTTTCGCTCAAATCTCGAAGTGCGGCTGCAACTCGCGAATGCGCTTCATCGCGACGCCCGCCGCCGCCGTGCGTGTCTCGACGCCCAGCTTGACGTACACCCGCTCCAGGTGCTTCTTGGCCGTGGCCGGGCTGCTGCCGAGGATCTCGCCGATGTCCTTGTTGGTCTTGCCCTTGACCACCCAATAGAGCACTTCGGCCTCGCGCGCGGTGAGCTTCAGGCTCAGGCTCATGGCTTCGATGACGGCGGTGTCGGACACCTCGCGCAGGATGATCATCCACTCGTCGCCGTCGTCGTCATGGCCGGTTTGCTGGTGCAGCCGCAGCGTGAGGCTGCGCGCCGCGGGGCCGATGGCCAGCACCGGCGGCTCGATGCGGTCGACCGTGCCCGGCAGGTGCCGGCGCAACCAGTCGAGCACCACGGCCGGTGTCTCGGGCGCGCTGGTGCCGCAGTAGCGCAGCAACAGCTCTCGCGCCAGCGCGGTCTGCCAGATGAGGCGGCCTTCGGGCAGCCGCACGGTGATGCTCGCGTAGCCGAACGCGTCGAGCGCGTTGCGCGCCTGGCCGGCCTGCTGCGCCGCCTGCCGCGCGCGCCGTGCGCCTTGCAGATGCACGTTCATGCGCGCCAGCACTTCCTTCGGCTTGATCGGCTTGGTAACGTAGTCGACGCCGCCCGCTTCCAGCGCGGCAACCAGATGTTCGGTCTCGGTGAGGCCGGTCATGAAGACGATCGGGATGTGCGCCGTGGCCGGGTCGGCCTTGAGCCGGCGTGCGACCTCGAAACCGTCGATGCCGGGCATCATCGCGTCGAGCAGCACGATGTCGGGCCGGGCCTGCG
>JAQGMP010000272.1 GCA_028292285.1 Variovorax sp.
GCATCGGACGAATCGGGCGGCAGGTCGCGGTCGCAGCATTCGCAACCGGGGCGCATTTCAAGCATGGCGGGCCTCTCGAAAAAAGCGGAAACGAAGCTTAGCCCAGCGGGGTGCTGGCGTCGACCACGCGCAGCATGCCTTCTTGCGCGACCGACGCGATCAGCCGGCCGTCGCGCGAAAAAATCTCGCCGCGGCACAGGCCGCGGGCGCCGCCGCCGCTGGGCGAATCGATGGCGTAGAGCAGCCAGTCGTCGAGCCGGAAGTCGCGATGAAACCACATCGCATGATCGAGGCTGGCCGGGCGCAGGCGGCCCTGCATGAAGCTCAGGCCGTGCGGTAACAGCGCGGCGCGCAGCAGGCCATGGTCCGACGCGTAGGCCAGCAAAGCGCAGTGCAGGGCCGGGTCGTCAGGCAGCGCGGTGAGGGCGCGCATCCAGATCAATGCTTCGGCCGGACGGGGTTCGGGCGTCAGCAGATCGGGTGGGTCGACGGTGCGGAATTCGATCGGCCGTTCGAGGTTGAACTTGTCGTTCATGCCGGCCGGCGCGCGGTTGCCGAGCGCGCGCCGCAGCTCGGCATCGCTCACCAGCGTTTCGGGGGCCGGCGCGGCAGGCATCGCGAGCTGGTGCGTGAACGCGCCTGGCTCGACGGTCTGGAACGACGCCATCATGGTGAAGATGGTGCGGCCCTTTTGCAGCGCGACGACCCGCCGGGTGGTGAAGCTGCGGCCATCGCGCACGCGGTCGACGACGTATTCGATGGATTCGTTCTTGTCGCCCGGCAGCAAAAAGTAAGCGTGCAGCGAATGCACCGGCCGCTCCGCGACGACCGTACGGCTGGCGGCCATCAGCGACTGGCCCAGCACCTGGCCGCCGAAGACACGCGGCGTGCCGATGTCTTCGCTCTGGCCGACGAAGCGGTCGGCATCGAGCTGGTCGAGCCGCAGCAGCGTGACGAGGTCGGCGACCAGCCGAACGGGGTCGACCGGGGGCGCGAGGCCGGAAGCGAGGGCGGGAGCGGGAACGGGAACGGTCATCGGAGCTGCCAGTAGAAATCCAGCGCTCGATGGTAAGGCGTCGGCCTCTGCGCAAATCGCGTCAGTAGTACCGCGGGATCGGCCCGACCTGCGGTGTCGGCGGGCCGACGTCGACCATCACCTTGTCGACGAAGCACCAGCCCCAGCCCTCGGGCGGGTCGTAGCCTTCGATGATCGGGTGCTGCGTTTCATGAAAGTGCGCGCGGGCGTGGCGGTGCGGCGAATCGTCGCAGCAGCCGACGTGGCCGCAAGTGCGGCACAGGCGCAGGTGCAGCCACTCGGTGCCCGCCTTCAGGCATTCCTCGCAGCCGTGGGCGCTCGGCACCACGTGGGCGATGCTGTCGGTGTGCGTGCAGTGCTTGCTCATTCCGGATTTCTCCCTCAGGACTCGGCGCCATCAGGATAGTCCAGCTTCAGCGCGGCGGCACGGATGCGGCCACGGCGTCCGCATCAAGCGGACCGTGCCGGGGTGCTGGTTCGAGCCGCAGTACCTGGCCGGCCTCTACAAGGGCGATCCGCTGGCGGAGTACGCGGACTACTTCAGAGCGGGCATCGACGGCGTTTTCACCGACTTCGCCAACACGGGTTTTGCCGCACGCAAGACCTACCTGGCCGGGACGGGACGCTGACCCGCCCGGGCGCCGCCGTCGCGGCCGCCCGGATGCCCTGTCATTCCCTTGCCTTATGGCGAGGCTAACCTCGGCTTCGGGTTTACACCTACCTCGCAAGACAAGGACCGATCATGAAAAAACTTTATTCGAACATCGCTGTCACGGCCCTCGCCGTGCTCGCCATTACCGCTGCCCAGGCTCAACCCGTCACCGGCCGCACCCGCGCCCAGGTCGAAGCCGAAGCGATCGCCGCCGCGCATGCGCCCGACCAGAACGTGACGCGCGGCTCGCGCGGTGCAGAGACGTTCACGCCCGCCGCCGACCCGGCAAAGATGCAGCAGCAAGCCATCGCCACAGCGCATGCACCCGACCAGAACGTGACCCGCGGCTCGCGCGGTGCCGACCCGTTCGTCTCCAGCATGGACTCCGCCGCCGTCGACGCGCAAGCCCGTGCGACGGCTGCGGCACCGGATCAAAACGTGGTCAGCGGCTCGCGCGTCAACAGCCGCGTGATCTCGACGATGGCGAATCCGGCCAACGCGAACATGCAGGCCCAACAGGCGACGGTTCCCGTCAAGTAGTCAGCTGGGCGAAACGAAGGGCGCCGTACATTCGCGGCATGCGCCGCCCATTTCGTTCTGGTTTCTCCTTGCCGATCGCCTGCTTAGCGGCAGCGCTCGCCATGCTGGGGCTCTGCCAGCCCGCTGCGGCGCAAGACGCGCCCCAAGACACAGCGCCCGCCGCCACCGCAGGCAGCGAGCGCGCGCCGGCACCCTACAAGCTCACGGTCGGCTACTACGGTGTCTCGGGCGGCGGCTTGCCGGCCGGTCCGGGTCTCGACGTCAACCTGCGCTACAACTACGGCGACGGCAATGTCTGGCTCGGCTGGTTCCGCTCGCCGGTGCTCGACTTCTCGCAGTTGCGCGGCGGCTGGGACCGCACCTTCACGCTCGGACCGGTGC
>JAQGMP010000281.1 GCA_028292285.1 Variovorax sp.
GGATGCGGCCGTGCCCTTCGGCGGCTACAAGATGAGCGGCTACGGGCGCGAGTCGGGCACCGAGCACATGGACGAGTTCTTGCAAACCAAGGCAGTCTGGATCCGGACAGCGGTCTGATTGAAAGTACGCATGACTGAATCCACGGACCTGGTCATTCGCGGCGGCGCTATCGCCGACGGCCTCGGCAACCCGCTCTTCGACGCCGACGTGGCGGTGAAGGACGGCCGCATCGTCGAGGTCGGCAAGGTGACCGCGACCGGACGCGAAGAGATCGATGCGCGCCACTGCATGGTGACGCCAGGCTTCGTCGACATCCATACGCACTACGACGGTCAGGCCGTCTGGGACCAGCGCTTCGCACCGTCGAGCTGGCATGGCGTCACCACAGCCGTGATGGGCAACTGCGGCGTCGGCTTCGCACCGGTACGCGTGCAAGACCGGGAGCGGCTGATCGAATTGATGGAAGGCGTGGAAGACATTCCGGGCGTCGCGCTCACCGAAGGCCTCGACTGGGCCTGGGAAAGCTTCTCGGACTATCTCGACGCGCTGGAACGCAAGCCGCACGACATTGACTTTGCAGCCCAATTGCCGCATGCGGCATTGCGCGTGTACGTGATGGGCGAGCGCGCCTCTCGCCTCGAAATGGCGACCGCGGACGACCGCGCGCAAATGCGTGAGCTCACCGCACAGGCAATGCGCGCGGGTGCCATCGGCTTCTCGACTTCGCGCTCCATCAATCACAAATCGGTCAAGGGTTCGCCCACGCCGACGCTGAAAGCTTCCGAGGAAGAGCTCATGGCGATCGCCATGGGCGTGAAAGATGCGGGTCGCGGTGTGCTGCAGATGATCACGGACTTCGATGGCGAGGATGTCGACAGCGAGTTCCAGCTCATGCGCCGACTGACCGAAGCCTCAGGGCGTCCACTGTCGTTCTCGTTGATGCAGAAGCACAAGAACCCGCGCGGCTGGAAGCGCATCCTCGAACTCACCGAAGAGGCCAGGCGCGATGGCCTGCACATGCTTGCCCAAGTGGCGCCGCGCGGTGTCGGGGTCCTGTTGGGTCTGCAGGGCAGCCGCAATGTCTTTTCCGAATGCCCGAGCTACCAGGCGATCGCGGAGATGCCTTTCGAGCAGCGCGCAGCGCTGATGCGTGAACCCGGTCTGCGCGCCGCGCTGCTGCGGGAGCTGATGGAAAGCAGCGACACGCCACTCGGGCAGCGCCTGGTCGAATTCGAGAACATTTTCGAGTTCGGCAACCCGCCGAACTACGACCCAGGCCTCGAGTCGTCGCTGGCGGCGATCGGGGCACGCACCGGCCGTTCGCCTGGCGCAGTCGCCTACGACCTGATGCTCGCCGACGGCGGGCGCGGCATGCTGTATTCGCCCTTCGCCAACTATGCGGGACGCAGTCTCGAGGTCTGCGGCGACATGATCGCCGACCCGAACACCATCGTGGGACTGGGCGACGGCGGCGCGCACGTCGGACTGATCAGCGATTCGAGCTTTCAGACGTTCATGCTGAGCCACTGGGGCAACACGACCGGCCGCTTCGATCTTTCATGGCTCGTCAAGCGCCAAACCTCGGACACCGCGCGCGCCGTCGGTCTGTACGACCGCGGCGTGATTGCGCGCGGCATGAAAGCCGATCTCAATGTGATCGACCCGGACGGGCTCGGCATGGCCGCGCCGCACATGCAGTTCGACCTGCCGGCCGGAGGACGGCGACTGCTGCAGCGCGCGCGAGGCTACGTCGCGACCGTGGTGTCCGGCACGCCGACCTACCGCCAGGGCGAGGCAAGCGGCGCCCTGCCCGGCCGACTCGTGCGCGGCCCGCAAAAAGCGCCGGCCTGAGGCCGCGCACCCACCATAGGAACGACGGAGACATTCATGAATTCGCCCGCTACATCCGTACGCCGCCCGTGGCATGCACTCGGACTGCTGCTGATCGCCCTGTTGGCGCAAGGCGCTGCGCACGCGGCCTGGCCGGACCGACCGATCAAGCTCATCTGGCCCTATGCGGCAGGCGGCCTCGGCAACAATCTCGCACGGCTGCTCACCGACGGGCTCTCGCAAAGACTCGGCCAACCCGTGATCCTGGACATCCGGCCCGGCGCCGGCGGCACGCTCGGCACTTCAGCGTTGAAAGCCGCGGCGCCCGACGGCTACACGATCATGCTCGGCACCATTGCGCCGCTGTCGCTGGCGCCGAGTCTCTACAAGAATCTGCCTTACGACCCGGTCAAGGATTTCGAGCCGATCGCGATGACCTTCGTCGGTCCGAACATCATCGTGGTCAATGCTACGAGTCCGTTCAAGACTTTCGGCGACCTCGTTGCCTACGCGCGCGCCAACCCGGGCAAGTTGAGCTATGGCACAGCGGGCAACGGCAGTACTTTTCAACTCACGGCCGGTCTGTTTTCGCAACTGACCAAGGGCGAGATGCTCAACGTGCCGTACAAAGGCGGCGCACCGGCTTTCATGGCGCTGCTCGGCAACGAGATTCAGGTGGTGTTCGGCAACACCGACTCGCTCTCGCACGTCGCCTCCGGCAGGATGCGGGCCTTGGCGGTGATGAGCGCCAGGCGCACGCCGGTGGCGGCGGATATTCCGACCACCACCGAGTTGGGCATGCCTGAACTGGTGCTCGACTCCTGGTACGGGCTGGTCGCACCGGCGGGCACGCCACACGACATCATCGAGCGGCTGAACAAGGAAACAGCCGCCGTGCTCGCCTCGCCTCGCGTGAAAGAACAACTGAAGACGTTGAGCACCGACGCCGCGCAGAACACCAGTGCAGCCTACCTCGGCGCCACCATCGCGTCGGAAATTGCACGCTGGCGACCGGTCATCCAGGCCGCCGGCATCACTCCCGATTGAGTACCAACCCATGCAACATTCCTACGATCTCGTGATTCGCAATGGCCAGGTGATCGACGGCAGCGGCACCCCCGCATTCGCCGCCGATGTTGCCGTCAAGGACGGGAAAATCGTCGCGGTCGGCGCAGTCGACGGCCAGGGCGCGCAAGAGATCGACGCGCGCGGCAAGCTGGTGACGCCCGGCTTCATCGACATCCACACCCATTACGACGGACAAGCCATCTGGGACACCCAGCTCGCACCCAGTTCGTGGCACGGCGTCACAACGGTGGTCATGGGCAACTGCGGCGTCGGGTTTGCGCCGGTTCGCCCGACGGACCGTGAGGCGTTGATCGAACTGATGGAAGGTGTCGAAGACATTCCTGGGCCATGTCTGTCGGAAGGACTGCGCTGGAATTGGGAGAGCTTTGGCGACTACATGGATGCGCTCGAAGCGCAGCCGCGCGACACCGATGTGTGTGCGCAATTGCCGCATGGGCCGCTGCGGGTCTATGTCATGGGCGAGCGCGCCCTGCGGCTCGAAGATGCAACGCCGGACGACATCGCACAGATGCGCGCGCTCACCGCAGAGGCGATGCGCGCAGGCGCCTTCGGCTTCACTACATCACGCACGGTCAGCCACAAGACGATCAAGGGCGATCCGACACCGATGCTGCGCGCACAGGAAGAAGAGCTGACCGGCATCGCGATGGGCTTGGCGGATGCGGGCCACGGCCAGATCGAATTCGTCTCCGACTGGGACCAGCCGACGCCGGCCGCCGAATTCGGCATGCTGCGCCGTCTGGTCGAACGGTCGGGACGCAGCTGTGTGTTCTCGCTGAACCAGCGACACGGCGAGCGCAGCGAAGTGTGGCGCGAGTTGCTCGACCTGTCGGATCAGGCGGCCGCGGAAGGCCTTCGCATGCGCCCCGTGACCGCACCGCGGCCGATCGGCTCGCTCTTCGGCCTGACCGGTACGCAGAATCCCTTCGCCGGCACGCCGACCTATCGCTCGATCGCGCACCTGCCGTTGACCGAGCGGGTGGCACGCATGCGCGACCTTGATGTTCGCCGCCGCATCCTGAGCGAAGACCCGTACAAGGAAAGCACCTTTCCCCTGTTCGAACGCATGGGCTTTGCGCAGATGTACGAGCATATGTTTCTGCTTGGCACCCCACCCAACTACGAACCGCCGCGCGAGTCGTCGATCGCCTGCATCGCGCGGCGTGAAGGGCGTACAGGTGCCGAGGTGGCGTACGACATGCTGCTCGACGACGAAGGCAGCGGGTTTCTCTTTGCGACCTTCACCGGCTTCAACGAATTCGTCTGCGAGCCGACACGCGAGATGCTCAACCATCCGAACGCAATGATCGGCCTGGGCGACGGCGGCGCCCACGTGGGCTTCATCACCGATGCCTGCTTTCCGACCTACCTTTTGACGCACTGGGGGCGCGATCGCGCGACGGGCCGCCAGCCCGTCGAGGAGCTGGTAAGGCGCTACACCAGCGACCCGGCAGGCACGGTCGGCCTGAACGACCGCGGGCTCATACGCGTCGGGATGAAGGCCGACCTGAACGTGATCGACTTCGACCGTCTCGCATTGGGCAAGCCCTACGTGGTTTCGGACCTGCCCGCCGGTGGCAAGCGGCTGCTGCAGAAGGCCAGCGGTTACAGCGCCACGGTGCTTTCCGGCGTGCTGACGTATATTGACGGCGAGGCGACTGGCGCAGTGCCCGGCAAGCTGGTGCGCGGACCGCAGAGCGCCGCGGCCTGACGGTCTGACGGCTCAAGCACTGGCGCCGGCTCTTCGCCTGTTCAGGCGAACACTGCCGGCTGCACGTTCATCAGTGCGGTGCGCATGAAGCCGCCGTCGATGATGATGTCCTGCCCGTTCATGTAGCTGGCCGCATCGCTTACGAGAAACGCGACGGCATCGGCGATATCGTCCGGCCGCCCGATGCGCCCCGTCGGCACGACCTTGATGCGGCCCTGATGCAGTTTTTCGTTCTGATAGAAGTGCTCGGACATCGGCGTGCGGATCATGCCGGGGCTGACCGAGTTGGCACGAATGCCGCGCGGCCCCCACTCCACCGCCATCTGATGCGTCAGGCCGAGCACGCCGGCCTTGCTCGGGCCATAGGGACCGATGTCGTTGGGCACGCGCGCGCCGATCGATGCCAGGTTGACGATCGCGCCCGAACCCTGCGCCAACATCATCCGCGCGAGATGCTTGGCACACAGGAACGAGCCGCGCAGGTTGACGTTCATCACCTTGTCCCACACTGCGACCGGCAGCTCTTCGAGCGGCGTCACGGCGGCCATGATCCCGGCGTTGTTGACGAGGATGTCGCAGCGGCCGAACCTGGCCTTCACGGCGGCGGCCATGTGCTCGATCGCGGCCTCGTCGGTGATGTCGCAGGCCAGCGAAAGCGCGGCCAGCTGTCTTTCAGGTGCTGCGATGTCGACCGCGACCACCTTCGCGCCCATTGCGGCGAGCCGCTCGATCATTGCGCCGCCCAAGCCGCCGCCGGCCCCGGTGATCACCGCCACGCGGCCTTCGAGGGCCTTGTCGGAAAAGGTGGTTTGCTGGGTCATTGGGTCTCCTTGTCTTGTGGGCGAAAAGCGGCCAGCGCCTCTCAGGAAGAAAAGTGGTGCGCGAAGAAACGCCGAGCGGCATCGGCGGCGTGCTGCGCCCGTGCCGCCGGCGCGAGGCCGGCGTGCGCGACGACCGGCGTTTCGAGTTCGAGTTCAGCCTCGGGCGCGAGCGCCCGCACGACGGCCGCCAGATCGAGGCCGCCATCGCCCAAATACATGCGGCCCGACATCGCCTCGTCGAACAGCGTGCTGTCCGGCGCGAGTTGCGCCGGCGCGTCGCTGAGCTGCGTCAAAAAGATGCTCGCAGGGTCGAGCGCTGCCACGTCTTCCGCCGTGGCACCCGAACGTGCCAGATGCAGCGTGTCGATCAAGAGCCCCACATTGGAGGCGCCGCTCGCTGCGACGAGCTGCTGCGTCTGGCCGATGGTCTTCAGCCCACTCATCGGCATGAACTCGAGCGCGATGCGCACGCCCGCGTCGGCTGCCGCAGCCGCATAGTCACGCAGCAGCATGGCGACGCGCGCGTGGTCCGGCTCGAAACAGCCTTGAAGAATCAACGGCGCGCCCAGTGCCATTGCCGCTTCGACGTTGGCGCGCAGGTGCGCGGGCTGCACCGCCGGAGAAATGTAGTAACCGCTGACGCTGGAGATGCGCACACCGCCGGCATCGGCAGAGGCCCGGACTTTCTTCAGCGCCTCGGGCACCTCGTCCACCGACGGCCACGCATCGCCAGGATAGCGTCCGCTGATGCGCGGGCCCGCAGCGCCGTAGCCGGCTTGCGACGCTGCGTCGATGACGACCATGGGGGCGGCTTGCGCGCCCAGCGTCAGGAAGCCCAGCGTGAGATCGGAAATGTCGCGACGCCGAACGTTCATGACGGGATCACCCTGTGTTCCTGCAGCTCGCGCAATCGCTCGACGAACACGACGTCGGTCTCGATACAGTCATGAAAGCCGGCACGGCGGATCTTGCCGGTCTCGAGCAAAACGTCGTGAGACATGCGCAGCATGTAGTCGACCCAGCCCCAATTGACGATCGTTGCGATATCGATGTGGCGCAGCCCGTGACGCCGCGCGATGCGATCCCACACGGCCTGCTGGTCGGGCATCACGTCCGCGAGCGGCAAGGTCTTGGGCTCGCCAGCAGCCATGCCGAGGCCGGCCGCGATGACGGGCCAGGTGTTGCACCAGCGCGCGGCGTCGCCATTGGCCACATTGAAGCGCTCGTTCGCCGCGGCGTCCGACGTGGCAGCCCAGCTCGCGGCAGCCCCGATTTGCCTTGCGTCGGCGATCTGGTGCAGGGCCTCGTACGCTCCCTGACTTCCGGGAAAGCGCAACGGCAAACCCAGTTCTTTGCATACAGACGCGTAGAGTCCCACGCCAAGCACCAGGTTCATCGGATTGCCCACGGCAAAACCTGAGACGAATGGCGGTATGAGGTTGACCCATGACCATTCTTGCCCACGCTGTGCCTCTTGTAAAAAGTCTTCCTGGTCGTAGTAGAAATTGGGCGGGAGCTGGCGTGGATCGGTCTCGCGGCACGGGGTGGTGGTCTTGCCCCACTGAATGCCATAGAACTTGGCGCCTGTAACCAGCACAACTTTTTTCAGTCCCGACGCAGTCCTACCGGCGGCTTCGACAAGGTTGCGCAACATCGTGAGGTTGGGGGCAACTTCTTGCGCCCGACTCGGCGCCTGTTGGTAGGCCGCGTAGAACACGTGAGTGATGCCGGCGTACGTGGCGAGTGCGTCGCGACACGCCTGCGGATCCAAAAGGTCGAGCGCGACGCCTTCCGCCTGTGGCACGTGGCCGCCCGATCGAGACGCGCACAGCACGCGCCAACCATCAGCCACAAGCCGCTCGGCGATGCCAGCGCCAACAATGCCTTTAGCGCCTGCGACGAGTGCGAAAGAATGATTCGAATGCAAGGCGTCTCCGATTGCTAAGCTTGACACTTTAAATGGTTATACCATTTTCACTTGCGGAACCGCGCCATGGCGCGTTAGAACTTTGCCGGCATCGGGTAAACAGGGGTGCGGCCATATGGTCCGTCCATTAAATTGAAGAATCTTTCTTCCGCCTTAAGAACCTCATGTCCGACCGCATCTTGCTGAACCGCCGAACCGCCATTTCTGGTCTGGCTGCGACAGCGCTCTGCGCCACGCCGTTGGCCGGCCTTGCGCAGAGCATCTACCCTGACCGTCCGATTACGCTGGTTTCACCCTTTGGTGGAGCCGTCGACATTCTTGCGCGCTTGATTGTTGTTCAGCTCAACCAGCGCCTGAACGGCAATGTGGTCGTCGACCTCAAGCTCGGCGGGTCAGGCACGATCGGCTTGGCCCATGTCGCTCGGGCTGCGCCCGACGGCTACACCATCGGCATGGGCACCAGCACCGCACTGACGTCTGCACCCCACTTGATCAAGAGTCCGGGCTACGACGTGGCCCGTTCGTTCACCTATCTCGGACTCATTCAAACCTCGCGCCAGGTGCTGGAGGTATCGCCGGAGTTGGGAGTGAACACTCTCGCCGAGTTCATCGCACTGGCAAAGTCGAAACCCGGTCAATTCAATTTTGGCTCATCCGGCATTGGCAACAGCATTCACCTGGCAGCCGAAGAATTCAATTCAGCCGTCGGCATCAAGGCAGTACACATACCGTTCAAGACAGGACCGGAGACGGATGCTGCAATCATGGGGGGGCAAGTTCAGTACACCTTCGCCTCGGTGCCGACTTCGATCGGCCTGATCAACTCCGGCAAGCTCAAGGCCCTGGCGGTGACAGGCGACACGCGCGATCCATCGCTTCCCGATGTGCCGTCGCTGAAAGAGGCTGGATCCCCCGCGTCGCTGCCCGACCAGTTGTTCGGCATGGTCGCCCCGGCGAAGCTTCCGGGTCCTGTTCTGGCCAAACTGGGCAAAGCCGTTCAGGACATGCAGGCCGACGCCGCATTCCAGGCAGCGATACGCCGAGGCGGAGCAATTCCGTCGCAAATCTACGGTGAAGACTTCCGCAAGATGGTGCTGGCCGACAGCGAAAGATGGGGTGCCTTGATCAAGCGACTCGGTATTACACAAAGCTGACTTTCAGGTCAATCCGACAGGAAAGTCCATTTGATCATTCATGCCGGCCGCACCCCCGGAACGTTCATCCGGAAGGCCAACGGTGCATCGTCCTGATGCGCCACTCACGATGTCGAGGCTCCGAGCCTTTGCATTGACATGGTCGTGCCAACGATGATCAGCGCCGCGCAACCGACCATCGCCGCCGTCACTTGTTCCTGGAGAAAGGCGATGCCGTAGGCCATTGCGAACAGTGGCATGACGAAAGTCACGGTCATGGCGCGCGTCGGGCCGGCGCGCTCCAGCACCCGAAAGAAGAGCAGATACCCCACGCCCGTGCATAAGACTCCCGATGCCGCGACGGCCAGCCAAGCTTGTGGGCCGGCCGAATGTTGCGGCCAAGAGAAAAAGGCGGGACCGGCTAGCCCCAGCGCGGCACCTGCCTGGCTCCCCGTCGCCAGGACGACGGGCGGCACACTGCCCAGGTAGCGGCGCGCGAAGAGCGCCGAAAACGCGCCGCTCAGCGCGGCCACCGACGCCGACAGCATCGCGAGTGCCGCGGCCCAGCCCTCGGCATCGGCGTTGAAGCTCGCCTTGGCCCACACCAGCATCGCGACGCCCCCGAAGCCGAGCGCGAGACCGACGACGGCCAGCCGCCGCGGTTTGTGGCCCAGCCACAGGAAGGCAAGCAGCGCGCCGAATAGCGGAGCGGTCGCGTTGATGATCGCCGTCAAGCCGGTACTGATCGATAACAGGGCGAACGAGAGGCAACCCGTGGGAATGGCAGCGCTCAGCACACCTGCGGCGAACAGCGCCTTCCAGTGCCGTGCAACCTGCATGCACCGGCCCTGCCAAAGGAGCAGCGGCAGCAAAGCCAAGGCCCCGATACCTGCGCGCAGTGCTGCCGTGGGCAAGGTGCCGAAATCGACCACCGCCAATCGCATGAACAGGAACGATGCACCCCAGATGGCCGACAGCGCCAGGAAATCCATCGTCCAGGGCTTGCTAGCGATATGCGGCCTGTTCATCGCATGAATGTTACCGGAAGGATGGCGGCCCGTGACGCAAAACATTCTCTCTCGTATTGGTCTTACCAATGTTATAGCGCCACACGATCGCTATATTGTCATTGGAGAAATGCCAAACCAAGTAAGAAGCCAAAAGCTAGGGTAAACATAGGTCCGACCATTGTCTGAGTATTGTATTGTCAGGGCTCATGCAGGGGTGCCGCAGCGAATGTCGCAATGCTGCGAACGTCTGACTAAAGATGGTCCTACCAAGAGTGCGGAGACTTTTCCGATGGCGGAAAACTTGAACGGCCAGATCTTGATCATCGGCGCGGGCCACGCCGGCGGCAGCGTCGCGGCACTGCTTCGCCAATACGGCTGGACAGGGCCCGTGCTGCTTGCCGGTGCCGAAAGCCGGCCGCCGTATCAACGGCCACCGCTGTCCAAAGGGCTGCTGCTCGGCAAGGTCACGCTGCAGGAGCTGCAGCTCAAGCCGGACAACTTCTATGCCGAGCGCGGCATCGACCTTGCCTGCGGGCGCCAGGCAATTGCCATCGATCGAGTCGCGCGGCAGGTGCGCTTCGAGACCGGTGAGCCGGTCAATTATGACCATCTCGTAATTGCCACTGGTGCACGGCTGCGCGCACTCGATGTGCCGGGCAACGCTCTTGACGGCGTGATGTCGCTGCGCACCGCCGACGATGCCCTGAAATTGCGCGCGGCAGTGCGTAAAGGGCTACGGGTCGCAGTCGTGGGCGGGGGCTTTATTGGCCTGGAGGCTGCGGCGTCCGCTCTGCAGGCTGGCGCCGAGGTGCGCGTAATCGAACGCGAAAGTCGCCTGATGGCCCGCGTGGCTTCACGCGAACTTTCGGAGTTTGTCGCCGGTCATGCGCGCGCCCACGGCATCACCATAGAGATGAACGCGAGCGTGTGCCGCTTTATCGGCACGGCAGGCCAGCTCGCGGCGGTCGAACTCGCCGACGGCCGCGTGTTCCCCTGCGACTTGGCACTGGTGGGCATCGGCGTGTTGGCGCAGCAGTCGCTCGCTGAAAGCGCTGGCCTTGCTTGCGAGGATGGGATTCTGGTCGACGCCCGGGCCGCAACCAGTGATGTCCGCATCAGCGCGATCGGCGACTGCTCGCGGCGACCGGTTCCGCTATTCGAGCGAAGTGCGCGACTGGAAAGCGTGCACAACGCTGTGGAACAGGCCAAGCAAGTAGCTGCGCGCCTGTGCGGCAAGCCGGTAACCGCCGCTGAGGCACCGTGGACCTGGTCCGATCAGTTCGATCTGCGACTGCAAATTGCCGGACTAATTTCGCCCACAGACGAAGTTGTGATGCGCGGTGATCCCGCGGCCGGGTCGTTCGCGATCTTCCACGTCTCGCAGGCCGGCGTCCTGCGTGCCGTCGAAGCAGTCAATGCCCCCATGGACTTTGCGTTTGCCCGCATGGCCATTGGACGACGTCTGCAGACACCGCCAGCGCGGCTGCGTGATCCCACGGTTGCGCTGAAGGAACTCGCGCTGAACTGAAAAACCAATTCCATAAACAAAGGAAACCAATCGATGCCCACCATCAAATTCATCGAACACGGCGGCACCGAGCACAGTGTCGAAGTGCCCAACGGAACCTCCGCCATGCAGGCTGCCGTGAACAACGGCGTGCCCGGCATCGACGGCGACTGCGGCGGCATCTGTGCATGCGCAACCTGTCACGTCTATGTCGACCCGGCCTGGGTCGAGGTCACCGGCAGGCGCGGCGAACAGGAGGAATCGATGGTGACTTTTTCGCCGATCCTCGAAGCCAACTCGCGGTTGTGCTGCCAGATTGCGATGCGCCCCGAACTCGACGGCCTGGTGCTGCACCTGCCGGTTGGACAGCACTGATCCGATTCGAACCTCAGGAGAAATCAATGAATGCCATCCTCAACGCGGTGCTGCCCGCAACCACCGCACCCGACCCCTACGCCCAGCCGCTCGAAGAGATTGACCCGACCTTGCAGGCACGCTTCGCGCTCGACCAGCAGGACACCGTCTTCACACGGCTGCGCAAGGAAGCGCCCGTCCATTACCTGAAGCAAAGCCAATACGGACCGCTTTGGAATATCACACGGTACAAGGACATCGTCGATATCGAACTCGATCACAAGACCTTCTCGTCCGACGTCAAGTATGGTGGGATTCTGATCAAGGACCTGCCCGAGAGCATGCGCCGCACCAGCTTCATCAACTCTGACCCGCCGCTGCACGACACACAGCGCAAAGTGGTGAGCCCGGTGGTTGCTCCGGGCAACCTGCTGCGCATGGAGGACAAAGTGCGCCATGAGGCCAACGCAATCCTGGATTCGCTGCCGATTAACGAAACCTTCGACTGGGTCGATCGTGTCGCGATCGAACTCACCGGTCGCGTGCTTGCGGAGCTAATGGATTTTCCGCGTGAGGAAAGACGTCTACTTACCTACTGGAGCGACATCGTCAATCTCGACCTGAACGTGGGCGGAGAGATCGACACCGAAGAAAAGCGCTATGCCAAGCTCAGGGAATGCGCGGCCTACTTCGCCGTCCTGTTCAACGAACGCAAGC